>NZ_JBEXVD010000011.1:0-184704 GCF_040638655.1 Streptomyces sp. NPDC005963
TAAAATACTTTCCCTACACCCCCCTGTTCCTAACTCAAAACCCCAGCCCCCCAAAACCCAAGCACCCCCAGCCCGTCCGGCGCTTGAGGACGGAACCCCCAACCCCCCGGAGGCAGAACCCAAAGAACGAGCCCCACCCGGAACAAGCGAAGGGACCCGCACCCCAGCCCCGGGCACAGGCCCAGCGCCAGCCACCCCAGCCCGTCCGGCGCTTGAGGACGGAACCCCCAACCCCCCGGAGGCAGAACCCAAAGAACGAGCCCCACCCGGAACAAGCCAGCCCCCCCACCCGACAAGGGCACCCCCCTCACCCCGGCAACACCGCCGAAACCCTAAACCCCCCCGCATCCGTCGCCCCCGACACGAACACCCCGCCCAACGCCTGCACCCGTTCCCGCATCCCCACGAGCCCGTTCCCCCCGCTCGGCAGATCCGCGTCCGCCGCGCTCCCGGCGTCCGATGTGTCGGGCGCACCGTTCTCCACCTGCATGGCGACCTCGGCGTCCCGATGCGCGATGCGCACCCTCACCTTCGCGCCCGCCGCGTGCTTGTGGACGTTGGTGAGGGCCTCTTGGATCACGCGGTACGCCGTCTGCTCGACCTCGGGTGCGTACTCCCGCACCTCGCCCTGCACCAGGAGTTCCACCACCATCCCCGTCTGCCGGGACTGGCCGATGAGGGCGTCCACCTCGGTGAGGGAGGGTCCGGTCTCCGCGGCGGCAGCCGCTGCCGCCGCCGCTGCCGCGCCGACCGCGGCCAGTGGCACGGACGCCGTGTGGCGTTGCTCGCCCTCTCCCGTACGCAACACCCCGAGCATCTCCCGTAGCTCGGTCAGCGCCTGTCGTCCCATGTCGCCCACGAGCGCGGCGTTCTTGACGGCCTTCTGCGGGTCCTTCAGCGCCACGGCCTGGAGCGCCGCGGCGTGCACGACCATCAGGCTCACCCGGTGGGCGACGACGTCGTGCATTTCGCGGGCGATGCGGGTGCGTTCTTCCGTACGGGCCCACTGCGCGCGCTGCTCGGCCCGGTCGGCGAGGAGGGAGAGCTCCTGCTCCAGGCTGTCGGCACGTTCTCGCAGGCTCTCCATGAGCCGGCGCCTTGCGCCTATGTAGAGGCCGAACAGCACGGGCGGAAGCGTGACGCCGACGGCGATGAAGCCCGACATCAGGGGCACGTACCAGACGCCGGGGTCGACGAGGTCGGATGCTGCGACGTCCTGGCGGACCCGGATGAAGCTCACGATCATGGTGCCGATGAGCGACATCCCGGTGAGGATGGCGATGATCCGCCGCGGCACTTCGGAGGCGGCGAGCGTGTAGAGGCCGACGACGGACAGCAGGTAGCCCATTTCGGCGGGTGTGACGGCGATGGCGACCAGGACGACGGCGATCGGCCAGCGTCTCCGTACGACGATCGCCGACCCTGCGATCAGCCCGAGCAGTACGCCGATGGGAACGGGCAGTGCGGTCCTGTCCGCGAAGGCCGCCCCTTCGACGGCGCACTCCAGCGCGGAGACCAGACCGAGCCCCACGTCCAACGCGACACTGCGCCGCCGTCCCCACCACAGCCAGCCGCGGGCGGTCGTGCCCGTGGCGTCCTGGTGTGCCCCCGTTGTGGTCATGGCTCCCAGCCTACGGGCGAGGGTGGGGCTTTCTCCCGGCACTTTTGTGGTGATGGTTTCGGCCGTTGGAACTCTCAAGGTGGTGGTTCCGGCCGGCGAAATCGATGTTCGTTCGAGGGCGCCGCGCCCTACCGTCGCATCAAGTGCCGTTGGTACGGCATAGTAGGGGCTGCCCTATCGCGACCGGTCGAGCAGGACTCAGCGACGAGTCAGACCGGACATAGGGGGCGATCTATCCCAGGTCGTCTAATGGCAGGACAAATGGTTTTGGTCCATTGAATGAGGGTTCGATTCCTTCCCTGGGAGCACAAAGCGGTGGGTCCCGGCCTCAAAGGTCGGGACCCACCCTTATTTTCTTGGCGAAACCCCCCGGTATCCTGCGGATGTCCACCACTCGAAGCCGAAGGGCATTTCCGTGAGCGTCAACCGCCCGGCAGCCGTCGTCGTCCTCGCAGCGGGTGAGGGCACCCGCATGAAGTCGAAGACTCCCAAGGTCCTGCACGAAATCAGTGGGCGATCCCTCGTCGGCCATGTCGTGTGTGCCGCACGCGAGCTGCAACCGGAGCACCTCGTCGTGGTCGTCGGCCATGCGAGCGAACAGGTCACCGGGCACCTCACCGAGCAGTACGCCGGCACCCGCACCGCGTTCCAGGCCGAGCAGAACGGCACCGGGCACGCCGTCCGCATGGCCCTCGAAGAGCTGGGGCAGGGCTTGGACGGCACCGTCGTGGTCGTCTGCGGCGACACCCCGTTGCTCTCGGGCGAGACGCTCACCGCGCTGACCTCCACCCACGCCGCCGACGGCAACGCAGTGACGGTCCTCACAGCCGAGGTCCCGGACTCGACCGGCTACGGACGCATCGTGCGCGACGCGGCCACCGGCGCCGTCACCGCGATCGTCGAGCACAAGGACGCCACCGCCGCCCAGCGGGCGATCCAGGAGATCAACTCCGGGGTGTTCGCCTTCGACGGACAGCTCCTCGCCGACGCCCTCGGCAAGGTGCGTACGGACAACAGCCAGGGCGAGGAGTACCTCACCGACGTCCTCGGCATACTGCGCGCGGACGGACACCGGGTCGGGGCCTCCGTGGCCACCGATCACCGCGAGATCCTCGGCATCAACAATCGCGTCCAGCTGGCCGAGGCCCGCAAGCTGCTCAACGAGCAGTTGCTGGAGCGGGCGATGCTGGCGGGGGTGACCCTGATGGATCCGGCGTCCGTACTGCTGGACGTCACCGTCACTTTTGAGCCAGACGCCATCGTGCACCCCGGAACCCAACTGTTGGGCTTCACCCATCTCGGCGAGGGCGCCGAAGTCGGTCCCAACACCCGCCTCAAGGACACCAAGGTCGGCAGCGGCGCCCGGGTGGACAACACCGTCGCCGACTCAGCCGAGGTGGGCGACGGGGCCTCGGTCGGCCCGTTCGCCTATCTGCGCCCGGGCACCCGGTTGGGCGCGAAGTCCAAGGCGGGCACCTATGTGGAAATGAAGAGTGCCGTCATCGGCGAGGGCACCAAGGTCCCCCATCTGTCCTACGTGGGCGATGCAACCATCGGCGACTACACCAACATCGGTGCCGCAAGCGTGTTCGTCAACTACGACGGAGAGGCCAAGCACCACACCACGATCGGCTCACACTGCAAGACGGGGTCGGACAACATGTTTGTGGCTCCCGTCACTGTCGGGGACGGCGCCTACACCGCCGCCGGCTCGGTCATCACCAAGGACGTACCGGCGGGTTCGCTGGCCGTCGCCCGCGGCCAGCAGCGGAATATCGAGGGTTGGGTGGCCCGCAAGCGCCCCGGCAGCGCGGCTGCGCAGGCCGCCGCAGCGGCCACGGATCGAGCCACTGACGAGAACTGACCGGAAACAGCTGCGCCGAACTCGGCGTACCGTGATACGTGCACACAAATTCGGCTGGCTCGCGACTGGCGAACACACCGCGGCCAGAGAACACCCTCTGAGGAGACAGTGCTGTGACCGGGATCAAGACGACCGGCGAGAAGAAACTGATGCTCTTCTCCGGCCGCGCCCACCCCGAGCTGGCCGAGGAAGTCGCACATCAACTGGGTGTCAGCCTGGTGCCGACCAAGGCCTTCGACTTCGCCAACGGCGAGATCTACGTACGTTTCCAGGAGTCGGCGCGCGGAGCCGACTGCTTCCTGATGCAGAGCCACACCGCTCCCATCAACAAGTGGATCATGGAGCAGCTGATCATGATCGATGCTCTGAAGCGGGCCTCCGCCCGGAGCATCACCGTGATCGTGCCGTTCTACGGGTACGCCCGGCAGGACAAGAAGCACCGCGGCCGTGAGCCGATCTCCGCCCGTCTGGTCGCCGATCTGATGAAGACGGCCGGCGCGGACCGGATCCTCACGGTGGACCTCCACACCGACCAGATCCAGGGGTTCTTCGACGGCCCGGTCGACCACCTGTTCGCCCTGCCCCTCCTCGCGGACTACGTGGCCGCCAAGGTGGACCCGTCCAAGCTCACGGTGGTCTCCCCCGACGCCGGTCGGGTCCGCGTGGCCGACCGCTGGTGCGACCGTCTCGGTGCCCCCCTGGCCATCGTCCACAAGCGCCGTGACAAGGATGTCGCCAACCAGGTGACCGTCCACGAGGTCGTCGGCAACGTCAAGGGCCGGGTCTGCGTCCTGGTCGACGACATGATCGACACCGGCGGCACGATCTGCGCCGCCGCCGACGCCCTGTTCGCCAACGGCGCCGAAGACGTGATCGTGACCGCGACCCACGGAGTGCTCTCCGGTCCGGCCGCGGACCGGCTGAAGAACTCGAAGGTGAGCGAGTTCGTCTTCACGAACACGCTGCCCGACCCGATGGACCTGGAGCTGGACAAGATCACGGTCCTCTCGATGGCCCCCACGATCGCGCGCGCGGTCCGCGAGGTCTTCGAGGACGGCTCGGTGACCAGCCTCTTCGACGAGCAGGCGTAGGGCGACGAGCAGGCGTAGAGCCGGCACAGTCGCAGCGCAGGGCCCGTATCCCGCATCGGGGTACGGGCCCTGCGGCATATCCGGCCCTGCCCCGACCGCTGCGCCGAGGCCGTCAGTGATCGATTGGGTGCTGGGGGCCGACGTGCGTAGACTGTCGAAGTTGCTCGGCGAGGGAGGCCGCGTCTTCGGACGCAGCGGTCCGTTATCGACGCGCTCTTCGTAGCAGGCCAGTCGTGGCCGGGTGACCGCCAGTTCTCTCACCCTACGAGGAGTGCACATGTCCGAGGTCAAGATCGCCGCTGAGCTCCGTACCGAGTTCGGCAAGGGCGCCGCCCGCCGCACCCGTCGCGCCAACAAGGTGCCCGGTGTCCTCTACGGCCACGGCACCGACCCGGTCCACATCTCGCTCCCCGGCCACGAGCTGCTGCTCGCCCTGCGCACCCCGAACGTCCTGCTCGCGCTGGACATCGAGGGCCGCAACGCCGAGCTCGCGATCCCGAAGGCCGTCCAGCGCGACCCGCTGAAGGGCCACCTGGAGCACGTGGACCTGCTGCTGGTCAAGCGTGGCGAGAAGGTCACCGTCGAGATCCCCGTCCTCACCGAAGGCGACCTGGCCCCGGGCACCTTCCTGGTGGAGAACGTCCTCAACACCCTGACCGTCGAGGCCGAGGCCACCCACATCCCCGAGTCCGTCACGGTCTCCATCGAGGGCCTTGAGGCCGGCGCCTCCATCCTCGCCAAGGACATCTCCCTGCCCAAGGGCACGACCCTGGCCATCGACGAGGACGCCGTCGTCATCCAGATCCTCGCCGCGCAGGCCGAGGAGCCCGCTGCCGAGACCGAGTCCACCGAGGACGCGGCCAACGCCGAGGCGTGAGTCTGCGCCGCTTTCTCTTCAGCCGCCGCCCGGGCCCTTCGGCCCGGGCGGCGGCTGGTCTTCCGGATGGAGGCAGTCAGATGACGACCGCGGCGAACGCCCCCTGGTTGATCGTGGGGCTCGGCAACCCCGGCCCCGGCTATGCGGCCAACCGCCACAACATCGGCTTCATGGTCGCCGACCTCCTCGCGGAACGCGTGGGGGGCAAGTTCAAGCGCGCACAGAAGGCCCAGGCCCAGGTCATCGAGGGTCGCATCGGTCCTCCGGGGGACGCAGGACGCCGCATCGTGCTGGCCAAGCCCATGTCGTACATGAACCTCTCCGGCGGCCCGGTGATCTCCTTGCGCGACTTCTACAAGGTGCCCACCACTCAGATCGTCGCCGTACACGACGAGTTGGACATCGACTACGGCGTGCTGCGGCTCAAGCTCGGCGGCGGGGACAACGGTCACAACGGTCTGAAGTCCATGACCAAGGCCATGGGACCTGACTACCACCGGCTGCGCTTCGGGATCGGTCGCCCGCCCGGCCGGATGCAGGTCGCCGACTTCGTGCTCAAGGACTTCTCCGGTGCGGAGCGCAAGGAACTCGACTACTTCGTCGATCGCGCGGCCGACGCGGTGGAGTCTTTGGTGATCGAGGGCCTGGAGCGCGCGCAGAGTACGTATAACTCCTGAAAAGTCAGCCACCAGTTCAGGCCAAAGGTTGACCGAGTGCGGTCGAATGGCCAAGGATCGCGCCCCATGAAGCGGAGTTCTTCGCACCGCGCGCTGACGTACGGACGCTATTTCCTGATGTCCCTGGTCGCGCTGGTGCTCCTGGTGGCCGGGGTCTGGTCGTCCTGGGGGACGGCACAGCACGTCATCCTCTCCAAGGGCCGAGAGCACGGGACCATCACCGTCACCGGCTGCGGTGAAGAGACGTGCACCGGCCCCTACGACCCCGACGGCGCAGCCGCTCCGCGCACCGGGATGACGATCGAGAAGTCCGTGGCGGTGGAGAAGGGCGCAAAGCTGGCGGTGGTCGTGAAGCCCGGTACGGCCGAAGTCGTACGGGCGGGCACGGGCGGTCTCTTCCACGCCTGGTTGCCCCTGGGCGGCGCGCTGGTGCTCGGCGCCCTCGTCATCGGCGGTGGGCTGGGACTGACCCGGTGCGCCTGGGCAGCGGCAGCCCTCGGCGGTGGGGTACTGGCCGGCGCCTTCTTGACCATCTGAACCCTCGGCCGTCCACCGGCCCCGCCCCTCGAACACACCGCTGCCCGGTGCGCCGAGCGCGCACCGGGCAGCGGACGTGGGGACGGAAGGCGTCAGCCCGTGTTCCGCAGTCCCGCCGCGACTCCGTTCACCGTCAGCAGCAGCGCCCGAGCCAGCAGCGGATCCGGCTCCTCACCCCGCGCCACCGCACCGCGCTGGCGGGCGAGCAGCGAGACCTGGAGGTAGGAGATCGGGTCCAGATAGGCGTCGCGGATCGCGAAGGTCTGCTGGAGCACCGGGTTGGAGTCGAGCAACTGCTCGCCACCGGTGACCTTCAGGACCTCACTGACCGTCAACTCGTGCTCGGTCACGATCGCGTCGAAGACGTGCTTCAACTCGTCCGGTACGAGGGTGTCGACGTAGTGGCGGGCGATCCGCAGATCGGTCTTCTTGAGCGTCATCTCCACGTTGGCGATGAAGTTGCGGAAGAAGTGCCAGCGCTCGTGCATCTCCGTGAGGACCGTGTCGAGCCCGGCCTCCCGTAGCGCCCTGAGCCCCGATCCGACCCCGAACCAGCCGGGCACGATCTGCCGGGACTGGGTCCAGCCGAAGACCCACGGGATCGCCCGCAGCCCGTCGAGACCCGCGCCCGAGTCGGGACGACGGGACGGCCGGGAGCCGAGGTGCAGATCGGCGAGTTGGTCCACCGGCGTGGAGGCGAAGAAGTACGCGGGCAGGTCCGGGTCGTCGACCAGCTTCCGGTAGGCGGAGTGCGCGGCGTCCGACACGGTGTCCATCGCCGCGTCCCAGCGGGCCAGCGCCTCGTCGGACTGGCGAGGGGCCGTGTGGAGGGCGGACGCCTGAAGGGTGGCGGCGACCGTCAGCTCCAGGTTCTCCCTGGCCAGCGACGGGATCAGATACTTGTCGGAGATGACCTCGCCCTGCTCGGTCACCTTGATCTCACCTTCCAGCGTGCCCCACGGCTGGGAGAGGATCGCGTCGTGCGAGGGGCCGCCACCGCGGCCCACGGTGCCGCCGCGGCCGTGGAAGAAGCGCAGCCGCACGCCGTGGCGGTGGGCCACGTCGCGCAGTCGCCGCTGGGCACGGTGGATCTCCCACTGCGAGGTGGTGATGCCGCCGAACTTCGACGAGTCGGAGTAGCCGAGCATCACTTCCTGCACGTCGCCGCGGAGCGAGACCAGACGGCGGTAGGAGGGGTCGCCGAGCATCCCGTCGAGGATGACGTCGGCGGCCCGCAGTTCGTCCGTCGTCTCCAGCAGGGGCACGATCCCGATCTTCGCCCACCCGGCGTGGAGGTCGATCAGTCCGGCCTCACGGGCCAGCACGGCCGCGGCGAAGACGTCGTCCGCGCCCTGGCACATGGAGATGATGTACGACTCGATGACCTCGGGCCCGAAGCGCTCGAACGCCTCCTTGACGGTGAGGAACACCCCCAGCGTCTTCTCGCCCGCCGCGTCCAGGGGCGCGGGGGAAGGCGCCAGCGGCCGGCGCGAGCGCAGCTCCTTGGCGAGCAGCTTCTCGCGGTGCTCGCGGGGCATGTCCGCGTAGCGCCAGGACTCCTCGCCGAGTCGGTCGAACAGCTGGCCGAGGGCGTGGTGGTGGGCGTCCGCGTGCTCGCGGACGTCCATCGTGGCGAGCTGAAGGCCGAAGGCCGAGAGCGTACGGATCGTACGGTCCATGTGGCCGTCGGCGAAGAGGCCGCCGCGGTGCTCGCGCAGGGAGGTCTGGATGAGGGCGAGGTCGCTGATCAGCTCGGCGGTGCCGAGATAGTCACGGCCGGCCTCGTGCGGAATGCCCTTGGCGAGGCGCTCGCGGGTGTTGACGAGCTTCTGCTGGATGCAGGTGGCCTTGAGACGGTACGGCTCCTCGGCGTTGAGGCGCTTGTAGCGGGGGCTGATCTCCGGGAGCCGTTCCAGATCGGCCTGGAGGGAGCTGAGGAGCTCCTCGGTGGCGCCGGTGTAGCGGATGGAGTTGGAGAGCAGTCCGCGCAGGGAGTCGATCAGTTCCAGGGCGTCCGTGATGCCGTGCTCGTGCTGGAGGATCAGCACCTCACGGGTGACGGCGGGGGTGACGTTGGGGTTGCCGTCGCGGTCGCCGCCGATCCAGGTGCCGAAGGTCAGCGGACGGGTGTCGGCGGGCAGTTCGACGCCGATGCGCTCCAGCTCGGCGGCGAGGTCTTCGAGGACGTCGCCGACGGCGTTCGCGTGCAGCTCGTCGAGGTAGTAGATGGCGTTGCGGGCCTCGTCGGCGGGCTCGGGCCGCACCACGCGCAGCTCGTCGGTCTGCCAGATGAGGTCGATGTTCTCGGCGAGGCGGAGGTCGGAGCGGCGCAGGTCATCCTGGCCGACGCGGGCCTCAAGCAGCTGGGCGATGCGGCGCAGCTTGTTCAGCACCGAGCGGCGGGCGGCCTCGGTGGGGTGCGCGGTGAACACGGGTCGGACATTGAGGTTCTTGACGGCTTCGCGCAGGTGGTCCGGGTCGGCGTCCTTGAGCCGGTCCGCGGTGCGGGCCAGCAGACTGCCTTCGGCAGCCCGCCGCTCGCGCATCTCATGGCCGCGGTGCACCTGCTCGGTGACGTTGGCCAGGTGGAAGTAGGTGGAGAACGCGCGCACCAGCTTGGCCGCGGTTTCGAGGTCGGTCTCGCCCAGCAGTTGCGCCGCCGCCTCGCCGTCGCTGCGGGTGAGGGCGCGGACCTGTTCGACGAGGTCGAGCAGATCGGAACCCTCCTGGCGGACGATGGTCTCGCCGAGGAGGTCGCCCAGTCGGCGGATGTCGGCACGGAGTTCGGCGCTGGCCGTGGGTGTCTGGTCGGCACTGCTCACAGGTGCGGCTCCTTGCAGTGTTTAAGCACGTCTGGAGGGGTACTGGAGGCTGCGGACCGCGCTGTCCGACGAGACCTAAGGATAGGCGCCCACCGTTTGACGTTATCCACAGGGCCCTTGCCGCGGAGCTACGCACTGACATACTTACGTCGCCGTAGGTTACGGATCCGTAGCCACGCCTCGGTCTTCACCTCTCTCACCCCCCAGGGGACCTTCATGACGACAAGCCCCGATGTGCTCGGCGACGCCCAGAAACAGGGCGTCGAGGGCCTTCCCTCCGCCACCCTCGGTGGAGACAGCAAGGGTTCCATCGAGCAGATCGCCCTGCTGCTGTTCATCGTGGTTCCGTTCCTGGCGCTGGTCGCGGCCGTGCCGCTGGCCTGGGGCTGGGGCGTGAGCTGGCTGGACCTGGGTTTGATGACGGCGATGTACTTCCTCGGTTGCCACGGGATCACCATCGGCTTCCACCGGTACTTCACCCACGGCTCCTTCAAGGCGAAGCGTCCGCTGCGGATCGCGCTCGCCATCGCGGGGTCGATGGCGGTGGAGGGACCGCTGGTGCGCTGGGTGGCCGACCACCGCAAGCACCACAAGTTCTCGGACGCGGAGGGCGACCCGCACTCGCCGTGGCGGTTCGGGGAGACGGTCCCGGCCCTTATGAAGGGGCTGTGGTGGGCGCATATTGGCTGGATGTTCGACGAGGAACGGACCCCGCAGGACAAGTACGCCCCGGACCTGATCAAGGACCCTGCGATCCGTCGGATCTCGCGCGACTTCATCTGGTGGACGATCCTCTCGCTGGCGATCCCGCCGATCGTGGGCGGTCTGGTGACGATGTCCTGGTGGGGGGCGTTCACGGCCTTCTTCTGGGGTTCGCTGGTCCGGGTGGCGCTCCTGCACCACGTGACCTGGTCGATCAACTCGATCTGCCATGCGGTCGGCAAGCGCCCGTTCAAGTCCCGGGACCGCTCGGGCAACGTCTGGTGGCTGGCGGTGCTGTCCTGCGGCGAGTCCTGGCACAACCTGCACCACGCGGACCCGACGAGCGCACGGCACGGGGTGCTGAAGGGCCAGGTGGATTCCAGCGCCCGGCTGATCCGCTGGTTCGAGCAGTTCGGGTGGGCGTATGACGTCCGCTGGCCCAGCGAGTCCCGTATCGATGCCAAGCGCAAGGGCGATCCCGTTCCGAGCACTGACACGGCATGATGGATGACGTGGCGACCGAAGGCAGCAGTAGTGGTACGGACAAGGCCCGCGCCGGACGGCGGGCGCGCCGGGTGCGGATGACCGGCGCGGAGCGTCGCGAGCAACTGCTGGACATCGGTCGCACCCTCTTCGCCGACAAGGGCTTCGAGGGCACGTCGGTGGAGGAGATCGCCGCCAAGGCCGGAGTCTCCAAGCCGGTGGTGTACGAGCACTTCGGCGGCAAGGAGGGGCTGTACGCGGTGGTCGTGGACCGCGAGATGCGCCAACTGCTGGAGGGGGTGACGGGCGCCCTGACGGCCGGCCATCCGCGCGAGCTGCTGGAGCAGGCGGCGTTCGCCCTGCTCGACTACATCGAGCGGTACACGGACGGCTTCCGGATCCTGGTCCGGGACTCGCCGGTGGCCCAGTCGACGGGCACCTTCGCCTCGCTGATCAGCGATATCGCCACCCAGGTCGAGGACATCCTCGGGATGGAGTTCAAGAACCGCGGCTTCGATCCCAAGCTGGCCCCGCTGTACGCACAGGCCTTGGTGGGCATGGTCGCGCTGACCGGCCAGTGGTGGTTGGACGCACGCCGGCCGAAGAAGGCCGAGGTCGCGGCCCATCTGGTGAATCTGGCCTGGCACGGCCTCGATGGCCTGGAGCAGAAACCCCGTCTGATAGGTCACCGCAAGAACTGACGGACCCCCGTCGCACACCCGCCCGTCGCCCCGGTCGCTCATCGCTTGAGCGTCCGGGGCGTCGTCGTGCGGAGCCCGGGAAGGGGCACCGGTGCCACGGGCGCGCTTCGACGGCTTCCGTGGGCCCCAACCGGTTCGCACCGGGACGTCCGCCCATAGGCGATGCGTCACGCTGGGGGATCGCTCTTCACCGGGCGGAAGGGGTCTTCACGCCGCGTGTCTTCACCCGGTGGGAGCGGCTTTCCGGGCGACGGCGAAGAGGCGGCGGAAGGGGTAGACGGTGCCGTGCGGTCCCGTCGGATAGGCGGTGCGCAGCAGCTCTCGGTACTCATCGAGGAACTCCTCCCTGGCATCGTCGTCGTCCGCCAGTTCGGTCAGGACTGGGCGCAGGGTGGTGCCCTTGAGCCAGTCGAGTACGGGGTCCTCGCCGGGCAGCAGTTGGGCGTAGGTGGTCTCCCAGACGTCGGCGGTGCAGCCGAGGTCCAGCAGGCGGTTCAGATAGTCGGCGGGTTCCAGCACGGCGGCACGCTCGCGCGCTCCTGCGAGGCGCTCGTGCCAGCGCGGCGAGGTGAGCAGTTCGACGAGCAGGGTGTGGCTGGGGGCGGCGAAATTTCCCGGGGCCTGGAAGGCGAAGGTGCCGCCCGGCGTGAGGCCGTCGATCCAGCGGTCGAAGGAGGCGGCGTGGTCGGGCACCCAGTGCAGGAGGGCGTTGGAGACGATCAGGTCGTACGACGCCGGTGCGGGCGTCCACTCCTGGGCGTCACCGGGGCGGAAGTCGAGGTGTCCGCCACCGCGGGTGGGGCCCGCGTGGTCGCGTTCGGCCGTGGCGAGCATGTCGGGGGAGTTGTCGAAGCCGGTGATCCGGGCGGTGGGCCAACGATCGGCGAGGAGTGCGGTGACATTGCCCGCGCCACAGCCGAGATCGGCGATCCGGATCGGCCGCGCAGCCCCGTCGCGCTCGGCGGGGAGGTCCGGGATGCGGGCGAGGAGGTCCAGGAAGGGACGGGTGCGGTGGCCTGAGTGGCGGAGGTACTGCTGGGGGTCCCAGGTGGCTGGCGTGGGGGCAACCGGCGGTTCGGTGGTCATGGTGTTTTCCTCGCTGGGGCGTACGGGGACGGACGGCGGGAGCGGTACGCCCGTCGACGGCGTCATCGTCCAGCAGAGAATATCTTGACGTCAAGAGACTTCATGTCGACAGACCCTTTACACTGATCGTTATGGAGGACGAGGTCGATCGATTGGTCGCAGCATGGCGTCGCGAGCGCCCTGACCTCGACGTGGAACCGCTGGAGGTGCTCAGCCGGGTCTCCCGGCTCGCCCGCCATCTCGACCGCGCCCGACGACTCGCATTCTCCGAGCACCAGCTCGAACCGTGGGAGTTCGACGTACTGACCTCGCTGCGGCGCGCAGGAGCGCCCTACCAGCTCTCCCCGGGACAACTGCTGACCCAGACGCTCGTGACGTCGGGCACCATGACCAACCGCATCGACAGGCTGGCCAAGAAGGGTCTCGTGGAGCGGCTGCCCGACCCCAGCGACAGGCGCGGGGTACTGGTGCGCCTGACCGCAGAGGGCCGGGACCGCGCGGACCAGGCGCTGGCGGGACTGCTCGACCAGGAGCGTGCGATCCTCGGCGAGCTGTCCCGGGCCCAGCGGGCGGAGCTGGCGGCCCTGCTACGCCAGCTGACCGCCCCGTTCGACAACATCCCCGGCTAGGTCCACCGGACCCACACCCGCGCGGCGGGCGAGCGCCACGGCGGCGAGCGTGGAGTGCACGCCCAGCTTGCCCAGCACGTTCTGCATGTGGGTGCGGACGGTGTGCGGGGAGAGGAACAGCCGCTCGGCCACGGCCTTGCGACCGAGCCCCGCGACCATGCACCTCAACACCTCGCGCTCGCGCGGGGTGAGGGACTCCACGAGCCGCTCGCTCTCCGTGCGGTGCTTGCGCGCCGCGGTCAACTCCCGCAGCACGCCCGTGAGCAGCGCAGGCGGCAGATGCGTCTCGTCCCGCAGGACTCCGCGGATCACGGCCAACAGCCGCTGGAGCGAGCAGTCCTTGGCGACCCAGCCGGAGGCTCCGGCCTGGAGCGCCAAAGCAGCCCGGCGCGGATCGTCCTTCTCGGCCAACACCACCGTACGGACGGACGGCTGGCCGGTGCGCACGCCCTCGACCAGCGTTATGCCGTCCACGAGGCCGTCGTCGCCCTCGTCGGACACGGCACGGGCGACGGGCGCACGGGCGAAACCGCCGTGCGCTGCACCGAGATCGGCGTCGACGAGCATCACGTCGAACGCCCGACCCTCACCCGCCGCCCGCTCCAGACATCGCAGCGCGGCAGGTCCACTGCCGGCAGCGGCGACGTCGACGTCGGGCTCGGCCGCAAGAGCGGCAGCGAGCGACTCGGCAAAGATTCGGTGGTCATCAACCACCAGGACCCGAATACGGACCACAGACACCCCCTGGCTCGGAGGGCGATCGACGGACTCGGCGCCCGGAGACATGGTTGCAGCACCTGCCCGGCCGACGCCGTGCTGTGCCTGGTTCCCCGCCCCCGGGTGTCCTACCCGACTGTCTCGCCCCCTGATCAACACCGGCCCCCACCGGCGCTGAGGATCAGAGTACGGGCGGGGGGACCTGGGGGAAGGATATTTGCAGAACTGATTGCCTGAACTGTGCCGGGTGCGCTGATTGTTTGGTATTGGGGCGGAAGTCGACAGAGATCGACGAGTTGACGACGGAGAGTCGACGTACTTCTTCTACCCCGCTCTTTCTCCAACCCGCCGGCCCAGCAGCCAACCCGCCCGGAGCTCCTGACAGCGGATCACGGGCTGCCGGGTGCTCCGGAGCAGGATGCGGTCGCGAACCTTCACCGGGAAGGAAATCCCCTCGGGTGCGGCGCGCTCGTCCGGGGTCAGGACAGACGTCTCGCCCCGCTGGACGGAACGGCCTCCAGCACGAGGGGCGTACGGTACGAAGCCCGGCCGAAGGCGGACACGACCGCGTCCGCCACCGCCCCCGCCTGCGCCCCGGGGACCAGGGCGATCGCCGAGCCGCCGAATCCGCCCCCGGTCATCCGTGCCCCGAGCGCGCCCGCGGCCAGCGCCGACTCCACCACGAGGTCCAGTTCCGGACAGGAGACCCGGAAGTCGTCCCGCAGCGAAGCATGGCCCTCGGTGAGGATCGGACCGAGTTCGCCGGGCTCGCCCACCAGCAGCCGTTCGGCCGACCGCTCCACCCGCGCGTTCTCGGTCACCACATGGCGCACCAGGGGGCCCAACCCGGTCGGTAGCCGTTCCAGTGCCGCCGGGAGGTCCTGCGGAGTCAGGTCCCGTAGCGCAGGCACCCCCAACAGCCGTGCCGCCGACTCACAGCCCGCACGGCGCTCCCCGTACTCGCCCTGGCTGTGCGCGTGGGTGACACGCGTGTCGACGACCAGGAGGGCCAGGCCCCGCGCTGCGAGGTCCAGGGGGATCTGACGTCCGGACAGATCCCGGGTGTCCAGCAGGAGGGCGTGTCCTTCGGTGCAGCACGCGGACGCCATCTGGTCCATGATCCCGGTGGGGGCGCCCGCGTAGACGTTCTCCGCTCGACGGCAGAGCAGGGCGAGTTCCGTGCGGTTCACGTCGAGTTCGTGGAGATCGCGCAGGGCGAGGCCGGTGACGACCTCAAGGGCGGCCGACGAGGACAGTCCGGCGCCGGTCGGCAGCGTCGAATCGAAGTGGAGGTCCGCGCCGGCGACCGGGTGGCCCGCCTCCCGCAGGGCCCAGACCACCCCCGCGGGATAGTCGGTCCACCCGCCCGGACCGCTGCCGGGTGCGAGGTCCTCGATCCGGAGTTCGACGCTCTGGCCCGGGGCGTTCGCGGAGGACAGCCGCAGCCGTCCGTCCGTGCGCGGGGACGCGCTGACCTCGATGGCGAGCGGCAGGGCGAAGGGCATCACCAGACCGTCGTTGTAGTCGGTGTGTTCGCCGATGAGGTTCACCCGGCCGGGCGCGGTCCACACCCCTGCGCTCATGAGGCGCGCACCCGGGCGAACTCCCAGGCATCCGTGATGATCCCGGCCAGGTCCGACCGCTTGGGGGTCCAGCCGAGCCGCGTTCGGGCGAGGGCCGCGGACGCCACCAGCGCGGCCGGATCGCCCGCACGGCGGGCCGCGGGGACCACCGGCACCGGATGCCCGGTGATCGTGCGTACGGCGTCGATGACCTCGCGCACGGAGAAGCCCCGGCCGTTGCCGAGGTTGCAGATCAGATGCTCCCCCGCAACGGCCGCGCCGAGCGCCAGCAGATGGGCGTCGGCGAGGTCGGCGACGTGGATGTAGTCCCGTACACAGGTGCCGTCCGGAGTGGGGTAGTCGTCCCCGTACACGGAGATGGACGCCCGGCTGCCGAGGGCGACGCCGAGGACAAGGGGGATCAGATGGGTTTCGGGGTCGTGGCGCTCACCGAGGCCCCGGTAGGCACCGGCCACGTTGAAGTAGCGCAGGGAGACGGCCGCGAGGCCGTGGGCGGCGGCCTCGCCCGAGATCATGTGGTCGACGGCGAGCTTGGACGCTCCGTACGGGTTGGTCGGCGCGGTCGGATCGGACTCGGTGATGGGCGTGCGCGCCGGCTCCCCGTACACCGCGGCCGTGGACGAGAAGACGAGCGTCCGCACGCGGTGCGCGCGCATGGCCGCCAACAGGGCCATCGTGCCGCCCGTGTTGTTCTCCCAGTACTTCTCGGGACAGGTGACGGACTCGCCGACCTGCGAGAAGGCGGCGAAGTGCAGGACTCCGGCGTAGCTGGGGTCCAGCCAGTCGGCGGCCTCGCGCACATCCCCCTCGATGAAGTCGGCGCCTTCGGGGACCGCCGTGCGGAACCCGGTGGAGAGGTTGTCGAGGACGGTGACCTCGTGTCCCGCCGACAGCAAGTGGAGCGTCACCACGCTGCCGATGAATCCGGCCCCACCGGTCACCAGATACCTGCTCATTGACTGGCCGCCTCTCGCAGTCGCCGGGCCGCGGACTCCGGCTGTACATCGTTGATGAAGACGCTCATACCGGACTCCGAGCCGGCGAGGTACTTCAGCTTGCCGGAAGTCCTGCGAATGGTGAAAAGCTCAAGATGGAGTGCGAAGTCATCCCGTCCGGATGCGTGGAAGGGCGCCTGGTGCCACGCGGAGACATAGGGCGTCGGCGATCCGGAGATTCCGAACAGTCGGTCGAATCTCCGCAGGAGTTCGAGATAGATCCGGGGGAATTCCGCTCGGGCCGCTTCATCGAGCCCGCGGAGGTCGGCGACCCGACGCCGTGGATAGAGATGCACTTCATACGGCCAGTGCGCGGCATAGGGGACAAACGCCAGCCACTCCTCCCCCATGAGAACCATGCGTTCGCGCGCCGCCAGTTCACGGGCGACCACGTCGTCGAAGAGGTTTCCGCCGGTGCTCCGCCGGTGCGCCTCGGCCGATCGCAGCATCAGGGCCGTGCGCGGGGTAACGAAGGGATAGGCGTAGATCTGTCCGTGGGGGTGGGCGAGCGTCACCCCGATGTCGGCGCCGCGGTTCTCGAAGCAGAAGACCTGCTCGACCTGCGGCAGTGCGGCCAGGGTCGCGGTGCGATCGGTCCAGGCAGCGAGCACCAGCCCGGTCTGCTCCTCGTCGAGGTCGGCGAAGGAGCCGTCGTGGTCGGGGGTGAAGCAGACCACTTCACAGCGGCCGGAGTTCCCCGCGAGGGAGGGGAACCGGTTCTCGAAGACGACCACGTCGTAGTCGGCGGCGGGGATTTCGCTGAGGCGCCCGTCGCGGGACGGACAGAGGGGGCATTCGCCGGGGGGCGGCTGGTAGGTGCGCTCCTGACGGTGGGAGGCGATGGCGACGAAATCGCCGAGCAGGGGGTCGCGCCGGATCTCGGAGCCGGTGGTGACCGGTGCGAGGGGTCTTCGGTCGATCACCTCGCGCACGGTGTCGTCACGGCAGTCGTAATAGAGCAGCTCTCGACCATCGGCGAGACGGGTCGCGGTCTTCTTCACCCACAGACTCCCTCCTACCTCAACAGAATCACACATAAAAAACCACAATCAAACAATCAAGGCAAGGAAGACGCTGGTCTTCCACTGGGATCCGGGGATCGGACCACCCGTTCGGTGGCCCAAGTTCCGCCGGACGCACGATCCCTCCGGACACACGCTCCCCGCCGCGCGAACGTTCCGCCCAGCACGCGATCTGTCCCCCACCCGATCCGTCCGGCGCACGCTCCGCAACGCGGGAGGGAACCGGGGACGCGGCCCGCACGGGAAACAGAACGGAGCGGCCTTGCCGCACCCTCCGCGAACGGGGGTGCGGCAAGGCCGCTCCGTCTTCGACATCCGTACGGCCGGGCGTCCCGCCCGGCCACGAGTCCTCGACTCCGCTGCCCGCCCGAAGGCACGCGTAACGGCTCGGCGGTCAGCGCTCCATCGGCAGCGACGGCCGGGGCACCGTGGACGACAGCGCGGGCGGGAAGACTCCCGGTGACGCCGTCGCCCGGTCCAGCAGCCCCGTGCGGGCCGCCAACGCCGCGGCCTCCAACCGGGAGCCGACGCCGAGTTTCATCAAGACACGCTGGACATGGGTGCGGGCGGTGCTGGGTGCGATCCCCATGCCCGCCGCGATCAGCCGGGTGTCCTCCCCCTCGGCGACCCGCACCAGCACCTCGACCTCGCGCGGGGTCAGCAGGTGCAACAACCGCTGGCCCTCGTCGTCGGGCTGGGCCACCGGGTTGAGCAGTTCCGAAAAAGCGCCCTGGAGGAGCTGAGGGGCGACCACCGCCTCGCCCGCCCGCGCCTTGACCATGGCCCGCTCGACTCCCTCGATGCGCTCGTCGTGGCGCACATATCCGGAGGCACCGGCGGCGAAGGCCGCCGCGATACCGCGGGGGGAGGGCACCGGGCCCAGGACCACCACGGCCACCTGGGGCCGCTCCCGCTTGATCTTCACAATCGGATCGAAGGCGCCCGGCTCCGCCGGTGTCGCCGTACCCAACAAACAGACTTCCGGCGCCCTACTGACCACCAGATCAGCCGCACCCGCGGCCGGCGCCGCCGCGGCGAGCACCCGGTGCCCCCGCAGCTTCAATGCTGAGGCGAGCGCCTCCGCGAGCAGTCGGTGATCGTCGACCACCATGAGCCGCACGCCCATCGAGCAACTCCTATCCCCCGCCGCATGCCGCTCCACCCCGGCCCTGCCCCGGCAAGTTACACGCTTGTTCGACTTTGCGCCGCGCTAACTTGTGAGAAGTCCCCCGTACTGCCGAATTCTTCACCAAACAGGGCTACTTATGACCTTCCCATGACCAAAGCATGACCTTGGCCCGGCATTTCGGTTCACCGATCGGCCGGGCCAAGGAAGCGCGAGAAGCGGCTATCAGTCGGCCGTACTGAAGGCCACGGCCAGATACTTCTTTCCGATGGACGACTTGCTCATCAACGTGGCACCGACATAGAGCCGGCCATTGGCGTACCGGTACTCGGCCGAGTCGGAGGAGAAGGCGGTCTCCGACTCCCGTACCGAGCGGTCCGCCGGATTCTTCATCAGCACGGTCTGCTTGAAGGTGGCGCCGTCGATGCTGACGACCTGACCGCCCGCGTCATACGGGGGCCACTTGTAGGCGATGAGGTTCCCACCGTCCATGCGCAGCGGGAACATCGAGTAGCGGTCGCCCGCGTCGGCGCGGTCGCTCGTGGGCTTCCCGGTGGCGAGGTCGTACGAGACGATCTCGTTGGTGTCGCCGTACTCGCTGGCGCCGTCGTGGTCGGCGGTCGGCAGGTAGACGCGGTCGTTGCCGACGACGATCTTGGTGCAGCTCTCGACCTCGGTGGTGCGGCAGCGGGCCTGGAACTTGTCGCCCGTCGCCGAGATCTTGGCCCGGAGCGCGCCCTTGTCGTCCAGCGAGAAGAGGTCGGAGAAGCCTCCGGCGCCGGCCGTGTCGCCCACGTCGGCAGCGACCACGAGCGGCTTGCTGGACACGACGCTCGCGTACTCGACGCCCGCCGGGAGCTTGTACGAGAACAGTGGGGTCCCGTTGTCCGGGTTGACCGACTGCACGATGATCTGGGCGTTGTCGTAGCCGCCGCACTTGCGGATCGCGACCAGGGCGGGGCCACCGCCGTATCCGAGGTCGTCGCACTGGTCGGCGTTGACCGTCGGCTTCCAGCGGACCGCGCCGCTGTCGAGGTCGAAGGCCGCGCCCCCGTCGAGACCCCCTGCGGCCACCGTCTGGCCGCTCTGGGTGATCTCGTTGAAGCTCACCTTCTTGTCACCGCTGGTGGTGCTGGTGAGGGACTTGCTCCAGAGCAGCTTGCCGGCCGCCAGATCGACGACGCCTACCTCCGTGCACTGCTGGAAGTTGCGCGGGGGCGTGCGCTTGCCGGGCTCGAACGCGATGGCGACCTTGTTGTCCGTGGGCTGCTGACGGGAGGCGGCACAGATCTGGCCCGGCAGGGGCAGGGTCCACAGCACGGTGCCCTTGGCCGGGTCGTAGCCGGTGATGGACCGCACTCCGGGCTTCACGTACGCCTTGTCGGTGACCCAGGAGCCCTGGACGTCCGTGAGGTCGGTACGGGCCGGTTCCGGCAGTTGGAACGCCACCTTCGAGTTGACGTTGGCGGGCGCCTTCTCCTTGCCCGGGCCGTCACCGGGCTTCCCGCCCTCCGCTCCCTGCGAACCGTCTTCTGACGGGCCGTCCTTGCGCTGGGAGGTGTTCTTGTCGGCCGTGTCCTTCGTGTCACCGTCGTCCCGCGTGTTGGCGAAGTAGACCCCGCTGCCGACGATCAGGACCACGGCGACGGCCGCCGCGATCACGATCCGCATCTGGGTGCTGAGCTTCTTGCCGCCGCCGGGACCACCGCCGGGGCCGGGAGCCGGGTACTGCTGCTGCATGGGTGCGGTCGGATGGCCGTAGCCCGGCTGCTGGCCCGGTGCCTGGGGCTGTTGGGGATAGCCGTACTGCGGTTGCTGGCCCGGTGCCTGCGGCTGTTGCGGATAGCCGTACTGCGGTTGTTGCGGCTGTTGCGGCGTCTGGGGATAGCCGTAACCGGGCTGGCCCTGACCGGGCGTCGGAGTGCCGAAACCCGGGGCCGTGGGCTCTTGGGGAGCGCCGAAACCCGGTCCGGAGGGCTCCTGCGGGGCGCCGAAGCCCCCTGCGGGCGGCTCCTGGGGCGCGCCGAAACCACCGCCCTGCGGCGGCTGGTTCGGCGGAGGTGGCTGCGTCATGGCGTACGTACCTCGGAAGGGGAGTGGGAGACCGGGAGGGAGTCCGCACGGGTGCTGCGGCCCGACCCGAGAACGGCCGGCGCATCCAGCCGGCGAGCGGTCCGGGGACCGGTGCGAACCGGTCCCCGAGAACACGGGGTGAAGCTCACTTGCCGAACGCCATCATGGTTTTGACCTGCTTCTCCTCGGCGTCGTTGGACGCGGAGACCCGGCTGCTCGCCATGAAGAACCGACCGTCGGCGTAGACCATGCGCGGCGTCCAGATGGTGCCTTCGATCCGGGCGGTCGACTCCGGATGCTGGAGCAGCACCTTGGGCGCACCGCCGGTCGGGGCGATGGTGGCCACCGCGCCGCCCTTGTCGAAGGATCCCGACTGGTAGACGAGGAGGTCGCCGCCCTCCATCCGCAGCGGGGTCATCGCCCGGTCGCCGATCGCCGGGGAGCGCCACTTGGCCTTGCCGGTGTCGAGGCTGAAGGCGACGACCTCGTTGGCACCGCCGAGCCGCTTGCCCTCGGTCGCCATGTAGAAGGTGTTGGCGTCCGCGGCGACGCCGGTGCAGCCCTCCAGGTTCTCCCCGAAGATCACGAACGAGCCGCCGCAGCGCGGACGGAACTTGTCCTTCCCGCCGTCGATCTGCGAACGCTGGGTGCCGTTGGCGTTGAGCGCGAGGATGGCCCACTGCTTCGGTTCGCGCTGGATGAGGGAGACCACCGTCGGATTGGTCGAGTAGACCTTGTCGACTTCCCAACCGGGCTTCAGCTTGAAGGTCCACCGGTGCTTGCCCGTGGTCGGGTCCACCTCGTGGATCTGCTGCTGGGGCTTGTTGTAGTCGGCCGTCGGGCAGCTGGAGGCGGCGAGCAACTTGGGTCCGCCGGCGAACGCGAACGGCTTGCAGCCCGAGGTCGGCCCCTTGAAGAGCTGGCGGCCGTCGGTGAGCGAGAACCCGTACGAGCTGCCCGTGCCGGCGGCGGTGAGGGTGTTGCCGCTGATCGACAGCGTGAACTCGCTCAGCCCGGAGAAGCCGAACCCCTCGGGGATGGACTTCTTCCAGCCGGCCTTGCCGGTCTTGATGTCGATCAGTTGGAGGTCGAGGCACTTGGCCTTTTCGGTGGTGCCGTTCTTGACGCCGACGACGATCTTCCCGTCGGCGGACGCCTGTACGGGTGCCGAGCACACCTCGGTGGCGACGGGCACGGACCACTTCTTGGAGCCGTCGGTGACGGAGTACCCGGCGACCTCCCGGTACATGGCCTTGGCCACGACATCACCGGCCACCCAGGGTCCGAACACATCGGAGCCGTTGCGCGGCAGGTCCACGTCGTTGGTCGTCAGGAAGAGGACCTTCGCCTCGCCGCTCTTGCGGCCGGCGTTGAGGTCGTCGTCGGCCTTCTCGCCACCGGTGCCGTCGCCCTCGTCGACGGATGCGGAGGTGGAGGGCTTGGGATCCGCGCTCTTGCTGACGTTCTTCTTCTTGCCGCTGCCCTCGTCATCGCCGCCGGCTATGAGGTAGGCGCCGCCGCCGATCACGAGCAGTGCGGCCACCGCCGCGGCGATGATGACGCCCGGCTTGCCCTTGAAGAACCGCCCGGGTCCGCCGCCGGTCGGCGGTGCGGGCGGTACGGGCCCGCCCGGGTACTGCGGTTGCGCCCCCGGATAGCCGTACGGTCCGGGAGCCTGCGGGTAGGGCGCGGTCTGCTGCGGATAGCCGTACCCGGGTGCGCCGGCGGACGGCTGTTGACCGTAGGGACCGGGCTGCTGGCCGTAGGCACCGGGCTGCTGCTGGCCGTACGGACCGGGTTGTTGCGGCGGTTGCTGCGGAGGGCCGCCCGGCTGCTGGTAGGGCCCCGGCTGCTGCTGGTACGGACCGGGCTGCTGGCCGTAGGGGCCCGGCTGCTGCTCGCCGTAGGCACCGGGCTGCTGCTGGCCGTACGGACCGGGCTGCTGCGGCGGTTGCTGCGGATAGCCGTAGCCCGGTGCGCCGGTCGGCGGCTGCGGCGGTGGCGCCGCGGGCGGCGGAGGGACCTGCTGGTGCGGGTCCCGGGGAGCTCCGAAGCCTCCCTGCGGTTCCTGTTCGGGCGGCTGAGACATCAGCGCATCCCCCTTCGTACGGAACCGCCGCCCGAGCTGCCTCCCCCGCTGTCCCGGCGACCCCGTGGGTAGGGGCCGTCCCCCGGGACGGAGCGTTTTCGGACAGGGGTCCCGCGTTCTCACTGCATCTGAGCGGGACTTCTTTCTATCACCCGAGTCAGTTCAGATGCCTGTCCGGTCCACCCTGTGCCCAAGGGCAGACCGGCCTGTAATGCCGTTGTTACGGCATCTCCACCAAGCTTCCACGCTCGTACCAAAAGCGGAACGCCCTCAACGGCTCAGGAATCCTCGGCCAATTCCAGCCAACGCATCTCCAGTTCCTCGCGCTCGTTCAACAGTGCGCGCAGATCTGCGTCCAGCTTTCCGACCTTCTCGAAATCAGTGGCGTTTTCGGCGATTTGGGTGTGCAGATTCCGTTCGCTGTCGGAAATCTTGTCGAGTCGACGCTCGATTCGCTGCAATTCCTTCTGGGCGGCACGGGCTTCCCCGGCGGACTTCGCCTTGGGGGCCGCGGATTCCACCAGCGCGGGCACGGCGGCCTCGATCATCTTCTGCCGCCGCTCCAGGTACTCCTCGATCCCGCGCGGCAGCATCCGCAGCGTCAGATCGCCGAGGAGCGCGAAGGTGCGGTCCGTGGTGCGCTCGATGAAGAACCGGTCGTGGGAGATGACCACCATCGAACCGGGCCAGCCGTCGAGCAGGTCCTCCAGCTGGGTCAGGGTCTCGATGTCGAGGTCGTTGGTGGGCTCGTCGAGGAAGAGGACGTTCGGCTCGTCCATCAACAGCCGCAGCAGTTGCAGCCGGCGGCGCTCCCCACCGGAGAGGTCCCCGACCGGCGTCCACTGCTTCTCCTTGCCGAAGCCGAACTGTTCGCACAGCTGGCCCGCGGTCATCTCCCGGCCCTTGCCGAGGTCGACGCGATCCCTGATCTGCTGCACGGCCTCCAGCACCCGCAGGGTGGGCGGCAGTTCGGTGACGTCCTGGGAGAGGTACGCCAGTCGTACGGTCTTGCCGACGGCGATCCGCCCCGCCGCCGGCTGGATCTCCCCGCCGCTGCGCTGGGCGTCGGCCAGCGCCCTCAACAGGGAGGTCTTGCCCGCGCCGTTCACCCCGACCAGGCCGATGCGGTCACCGGGTCCGAGCTGCCAGGTCAGATGCTTGAGCAGCAGCTTCGGGCCGGCCTCGATCGACACGTTCTCCAGGTCGAAGACGGTCTTGCCCAGTCGCGCGCTGGCGAACTTCATCAGCTCGCTGGAGTCCCGGGGCGGGGGCACGTCCGCGATCAGTTCGTTGGCGGCCTCGATGCGGTAGCGCGGCTTGGAGGTGCGCGCGGGGGCGCCGCGCCGCAGCCAGGCCAGCTCCTTGCGCATCAGGTTCTGCCGCTTGGACTCCTCCGTGGCGGCGATGCGTTCGCGCTCGGCCCGGGCGAAGACGTAGTCGCTGTAGCCGCCCTCGTACTCGTACACCGCACCGCGCTGGACGTCCCACATGCGGGTGCAGACCTGGTCCAGGAACCAGCGGTCGTGGGTGACGCAGACCAGCGCGGAGCGCCGGGCCTGGAGGTGGCGGGCCAGCCAGGCGATGCCCTCGACGTCGAGGTGGTTGGTGGGCTCGTCGAGGACCAGGAGGTCCTGGTCGGCGATGAGGAGCTGCGCCAGCGCGATTCGACGGCGCTCACCGCCGGAGAGCGGGGCGATGACGGTGTCCAGCCCCTGGGGGAACCCGGGCAGGTCCAGCCCGCCGAAGAGGCCCGTGAGCACATCGCGGATCTTGGCGTTCCCGGCCCACTCGTGGTCGGCGAGGTCCCCGATGACCTCGTGGCGTACGGTCGCCTCGGGGTCGAGGGAGTCGTGCTGGGTGAGCACTCCGAGCCGTAGTCCGCCGCTCTGGGTGACCCGGCCGGTGTCGGGCTCCTCCAGCTTGGCGAGCATCCGGATCAAGGTGGTCTTGCCGTCGCCGTTGCGGCCGACGACGCCGACGCGGTCCCCTTCGGAGACGCCGAGGGAAATGGTGTCCAGCAGGGGACGGGTCCCGTACACCTTGCTGACGGCCTCGACATTGACCAGATTGACGGCCATTACTCTCCTGTACGGGGGGACGGATCGGCTTCCAGAGTAGTCGCCGTGCGGGCCGCCCAGAATCGCGCTTGGAACGGCCCCGGGCGGCCGTCATCCGGTGCCCTTCGCCCCGAACCGTCAGGAGGAGCGGCGCCTGCCGCCCGCCCGCTCGACGAGCAGCCAGCCGCCCAGCGCCATCGCGACCGCCGTCGGGGCGGTGACCTCGACCACCACCAGCATCGCCGACCTGCCCTCCAGCAGTCCGGCGAAGCCCACCATGGACAGTCCGAGCACGCCCAGCAGACAGAGCGTGATCCCCGCGGCGGCAATGGGTCCGGAGCCGCCCGCCTGGGGGGCGGTGGTCGCGGGGCGCTCGAAGCCCCGGAAGGCCGCGACCAGGAGGGCGGTGAGCCCGGCGGCGAGCGCGATGCGGACGGGGGTCTGCACCCACCAGGCGGCCGACGCCGGCTCGGACAGGGGCAGGTCGAGGGCCAGCATCGCCCCGTACACGCCGAGCATCGCGGTCAGGTGCCAGAGGAAGGCGGTCATGGCGAGCCCGTTCGCGGCGACGACGGCGTGCCAGACGCGGGTGCGCTGCACGAGTCGGGTGCCCGGGCCCTTCAACGACTCGACCGCGCCGACGAGCCAGAAGGCGTGGCAGAGCAGGGCGAGGGTGGGCGGCGCCATGTTGGACACCTTCTCGCCGGGCATTCCCACCATGGAGAGCGGATAGGGCCCGTACGCCACCAGGGCGACGGTGCCGAGGAGTCCGGCGCCGGCGAGCGCGGCGGGCATCCGGATGCGGCCGTCGGCCCGCAGGAAGCCCAGTTGGTGGACGGCCAGCCAGACGAAGACGAAGTTCGCGAAGGCGATGTGCGGCACGTCGAAGGCGAACCGTGCCACATCGACGAGGACCGCGGCGGCGACCAGGGCGCCGAAGGCCGTCCAGCCGTGGCGCTCGTGCAGCTTCAGCAGCAGCGGTGTGAAGGCGACCATCGCCAGATAGATCCCGATGAACCACAGCGGCTGGGTGACCAGCCGCAGGGCCACTCCGGTCAGCCCGCGGTCACCGCCGAGGAGTTGCACGACCAGCGCCGCGAGGCCCCACACGAGGATGAACACCACGGTCGGCCGGAGCAATCGCTGGAGCCGGGCGCGCAGGAACACCGCGTAGAGGGGCGCCCCCTGGGGGTGCTTGCGGCGCAGGGAGCGGTAGGAGAGCGCGTGCGAGAACCCGCCGACGAAGAAGAACACCGGCATCACCTGGAGCACCCAGGTGAGCAGCTGCATCTCGGGGACGACGGCGAGGAGGTTGCCCACGCCGTCGTCGGTGACGGCGGCCATCAGCCAGTGCCCGAGCACCACGACGCCCAGGGAGGCGACCCGGAGCAGGTCGACGTATCGGTCCCGGGTGTCGGGGGTTGCGGCGGCGAGATCGCGAACGCGTGCTTCCATGCGTCCCACGGTCACCCGCGGGCCGGGGGCACGGCCAGGGCCGTCGTACTCATGTCCGTATCTGAGTACGCGCGGTGGCGCCCGTGTGCAGCCGCCCGCCGCGTGTCCCCGAGCCGTGTCGGCGGTCGACAGCGACAGGTCAGAGGATCGTGGCGCCCGGTGCGGGCGAGGTCGCCGCCCGAGCCGTGCGGCACGTCCCCGACACCCTGAGCGCCTCGGCCACGGCCGCCCCCGCTTGCGCGTCCTTGACCAGGAACGCGGTCGTCGGACCCGAGCCCGAGACGAGTGCCGAGAGCGCGCCTGCGGACAGTCCCGCGTCCAGGGTGGAGCGCAGGGCGGGCCGCAGGGAGAGGGCCGCGGGCTGGAGGTCGTTGGCGAGGGCCCCGGCGAGGACGGTGCAGTCCCCCGAGGCGAGCGCGTCCAGCAGGGCCTTCGACGCCCGGGGCTCGGGCACGCGCAGCCCTTCGTTGAGGCGGTCGAACTCGCCGTACACCGCGGGGGTCGACAGACCGCCGTCCGCCACCGCGAACACCCAGTGGAAGTCACCGCCGACGGGCAGTTCGGTGAGCTGTTCGCCGCGCCCGATGCCCAGCGCCGCCCCGCCGACCAGACTGAAGGGGACGTCGCTGCCGAGTTCGGCGCAGATCGCGAGCAGTTCGGCGCGGCTGGAGCGCAACCCCCACAGCGCGTCGCAGGCGAGGAGTGCCGCCGCGCCGTCCGCACTGCCGCCGGCCATGCCCCCGGCGACCGGAATGTCCTTGGTGATGTGGATGCGCACGTCGGGGGCGATGCCGTGGCGTTCGGCGAGCAGGACGGCTGCGCGCGCCGCCAGGTTCGTCGTGTCCAGGGGCACCTGGTGGGCGTCGGGCCCTTCGCAGGTGACGGTCAACCGGGTGGCGGGTGCCACGGTCACCTCGTCGAAGAGGGACACCGCGAGGAAGACGTTGGCCAGGTCGTGGAAGCCGTCGGCGCGGGCGCCGCCCACGGCCAGTTGGACGTTGACCTTCGCGGGGACGCGTACGGTCACGCTCCGGCTGTCGACACCGCTCATGCCTTGGCCTCCGCGATCCGTGCGAACTCCGCCACCGTCAGGGACTCGCCGCGCGCCTGCGGCGAGATCCCGGCCGCCACCAGGGCCTCTTCGGCAGCGGCCGGGGAGCCGGCCCAGCCGGCGAGGGCCGCGCGCAGGGTCTTGCGGCGCTGTGCGAAGGCGGCGTCCACCACGGCGAACACCTCGGCCTTGGTGGCGGTGGTCTGCGGAGGGTCGCGGCGCACCAGGGAGACCAGGCCGGAGTCCACGTTGGGCGCGGGCCAGAACACATTGCGGCCGATCGAGCCCGCCCGCTTCACATCGGCGTACCAGTTCGCCTTCACGGACGGCACTCCGTACACCTTGTTCCCGGGGCCAGCGGCCAGCCGGTCGGCGACCTCGGCCTGCACCATCACGAGGGTCCGCTCGATGCTGGGGAAGCGGTCCAGCATGTGCAGCAGCACGGGCACGGCGACGTTGTACGGGAGGTTCGCGACCAGGGCGGTCGGCGGCGGGCCTGGGAGTTCCTCGATGAGCATCGCGTCCGAGTGGACGAGGGAGAAGTGGGGCACGCGCTCGGGCAGCCGGGCGATGATCGTGGCCGGCAGGGCGCTCGCGAGGACGTCGTCGATCTCGACGGCCACCACTTCATCGGCCGCTTCCAGGAGCGCCAGCGTCAGCGAGCCGAGCCCCGGTCCCACCTCCACGACCACGTCGTCGGCGCGCACCTGGGCGGTACGGACGATCCGGCGGACGGTGTTGGCGTCGATGACGAAGTTCTGACCGCGCTGCTTGGTGGGGCGTACGCCCAGTGCTGCGGCCAGTTCGCGGATGTCGGCGGGGCTGAGAAGTGCGTCGGGCTCAGTGGTGCTCACCGATACAGCCTACGGCCGCAGTGCGGCCAGGGAGTCGCGCCCCTTTGCACGTACAGCTTCTTGGCCCGGTACGTCTGCTCCGTCGCGGGTGCGTCCTGCGGTCGGCCGCTGCCGCCGAGCGCCCGCCAGGTCCCGGTGTCGAACTGGTAGAGGCCGCCGTGCGTGCCCGTCGAGTCCACGGCGCCGGGGCGCCCACCGGACTCGCACCGGGCGAGCGCCTCCCAGTTGAGTCCTTCGGCGCCCTCGACGGACTGCGGCATCCGCTGGGTGCCGACCTTGATCACCTGGGTCACCGGTTCCCGCACCACCTCGTCGGCGAGCTTCTTCGGCTTCTGCCGGACGCCGTTGACGCTCCGCAGTTCATAGGTGACCCGTCGGGTGCCGGGCCGGCCCTGCTGGGTGACGATCTCGGTGCCGCGGAACAGTTGCGGGTCCTCGGTCCTGACCGTGTCGTACGGGATCGACTCCTCGCGCACCTCGCGCGACCCGGAGATCCGCATCACGGTCACCGTCTGCCCCTGCCGCGGGAAGCTGTCTGGGGCCACGGATGTGGTGTCCTGCCCGCGCAGGGTGATGCCGGCCTCGGCCAGGGCCTGGGCAACGGTGGCCGCGGTGGTGCGGACGGTCCGCGCCCGGCCGTCGGCCATGAAGGTGACCGCGCGTTCGGTCCGTACGTCGAGGGCGAGGCCCCTGCGGGAGATCGGCAGCGAGCGGGACGCGGAGAGGTGGGCGCCCTCGGCCCGGACGCCGAGTTGGCGCAGGGCGCCTTCGACGGTGCGGGCGGTGGTCCACACCCGGCGGCGTTCCCCGTCGAGCGTGAGGGTGACGGGCCTGCCGTAGCGGACGACGACCTCGTCGCCGCTGACGAGGTCCTGGCCGGGCGAGGGGGCGACCAGGTCGTGGCTGCCGACCTCGACGCCCTCGTCCTCCAGGAGTTCTTGGACGTCGTCGGCGAAGGTGTGCATCGTGCGGGGCACACCGTCGACCGTGAGGCGCACGGCCTTGTCGCTGGCGACGAAGGCGGAGGTGCCGCCGGCGAGGAAGGCGACCACGAGGGCCTGGGGGACGAGTCTGCGCAGGGAGTCCGGCCTGTCGGCCGCACGCCGCCGGACGGGTGCGGTCGGCGCTCGCCGCTCCGAGGCATCGGGATGGGTCGGTGCAGCGGGGGCCCGGGGCACATCAGGGATACCGGGGGCATCGGGGGCATCGGGGGCTGACTGCACGGCGTGCACGGGCTGCCGCCGCCCGGGCTGTGCGTCCCCGTACGCGTCCGGGCCGAGGTCGACGTCCCATGCGGGGTCGTGCGCCTGGGGGCCGACGGGCCCGTCGAACCACGGGTGCGGATGGGTGGTTCCCGCTTCGGGCGGGTCGAACAGGCTGGGCAGGGGGCGGAAGACGGGCCCGGGCCCGGGGGTGAAGCGGTGGTCCAGCGGCGGCCCGTCCGCCGCGCCGCCCGCGTGGTACGGGTCGAAGTGGCCGGCCAGCCCGCCGATCCCCGGGCCGTGGGCCTGCCCCGGGGAGAAACCGCCGGGCGGCTCATCGTGCGGGCCGTACGGGCCGGGCTCGAACCCGTCCCACGGTGCGTGGGTGCCCGGCCACGGCTCCCATGCGTCCTCCGGGGACTGCGGGCCCCAGGGGTCGGCCCGGGTCTGCGGCTGGGCGTACGGGAGTGCGTACGGGTCCACGACGTCGTACGGCCCGGCCTCGGGCGCACACACGGGGTCGTACTCCGCGCCGAACCCGGGCGCGAACCCCGTTTCGTGCATCGGCTGTCCGTCGGACGTGAAACCGGTCCTCGGCACGGTGTCGTAAGGGGGTGCGGAGTCGTAAGAGGGTGGTGAGTCGTAAGAGGGTGCCGAGTCGTGGGCGGGCACCGTGCCGTACGGACGCGTGGGGGCGACGTCATGGCCGAAGGGGTCGCGGGCCGTGGCTCCTACCACCCCCGCGGGATGCGCGCTCCCCGCCGCACGGTGTCTGCCCTGTGCACTGCTCACATCGCTCACGACGCTCCGTAAGGTCCGGGTCCGTTTCGCTTGATGGCGCTGCGGCCGGGACGCTATCGGAGGAACCGTCACTCTCCAAAGCGAGACAACTACTCAGCGTCGTAATCCTGGGGTGTTCGACGCCCCAAGGGGCCCTGCTCGTTATCCCTCAGTAATCGAACGCGGCCGCCGTGTTCGCTGCCACCGCCGCGGCCAGCGTGTCCTCGTCCAGCCCCTTCACCACGGCCATGGCACGCAGCGTGACCGGAATGAGATACGGGGCATTAGGCCGTCCGCGGTAGGGCACGGGCGTGAGGAACGGCGCGTCCGTCTCCACCAGCACCAGTTCGCGCGGTGCGACGGCCAGTGCGTCCCGCAGCGGCTGGGCGTTCTTGAAGGTCACGTTGCCCGCGAAGGACATGTAGTAGCCGGCGGCGGCGCAGATCTCGGCCATCTCCGCGTCACCGGAGTAGCAGTGGAAGACGGTCCGTTCGGGTGCGCCCTCCTCGGCGAGGATGCGCAGCACGTCGGCGTGGGCGTCCCGGTCGTGGATGACCAGGGCCTTGCCGTGCCGTTTGGCGATCTCGATGTGGGCGCGGAAGGACCGCTCCTGCGCGGCCACCCCGTCCGGGCCGGTACGGAAGTAGTCGAGGCCGGTTTCGCCGACCGCGCGCACCTGGGGCAGCGCGGCGAGCGCGTCGATCTCGTCGAGGGCGTCGTCCAGTCCGGCCTCACCGCCGGCCTCCCGGGCGATCTGCCGCGGCCCCTCGCCCCCCGCTTCACCGTGGACGATCCTCGGCGCCTCATTGGGGTGGAGCGCGACCGCGGCCCACACGGCCGCGTGGTCGGCGGCCGTCTGCGCTGCCCAGCGGGACCCCTTGATGTCGCATCCGACCTGGACGACGGTGGTGACTCCGACGGCGGCGGCCCGGGCCAGTGCCTCTTCCACCGTGCCCTCCTGCATGTCCAGGTGGGTGTGGGAGTCGGCGACCGGGACCCCCAGCGGTTCGGGCAGCGGCGGCAGGGCGGACGAGGCACTCATGGGCGCGATCCTACGAGGCCCGCGCCCATGGGCTCATCTGCGGTGGAAGGGATGCAGCAGATCGGCGAGGTGCCAGTGGTGCTTGGCCTTGGCCGGTGCGCCCGGCTGCTCCTGCCCGGCCGTGGCGTCCGCCGCGGGGTCGATCTCGTCCTCGATCTCGCCCGCGCCGAGCGGCCCGGCCGTCGGCGATGCGGGCAGAGACTTGCGCTGCCGTCCCGTGCGGGGGCGGGTGGTGCTCATCGACCGGGCCATCAGGTCCATGACCGACGAGACCTGTCCGGCCCGCATGATCCGTACGACGTGCCCGCCGCAATTCAGACACGTCGGGCTCGACAACGGGGACGGGACCCGCTCACCGCCTGCGCGGTAGACGACGTACTCCTGTCCGTGGCTGTCGACGTGATGCTCGATGTCGTACGCCTGCTCCCAGCCGTGTCCGCAGCGCATACAGGCGAAGGCGTATGCCTCATGGACCCTGGCGGTGCCCGCGATCTCACTCATGCCTGCTCCTCTCCACTGCCCCAGTGGACGCCCATTCCGGCGGGAGCGCATCAGCGCCTGTCGAATAATGGAATGCTCTTTTGCCTTCCCATGCCCGGAGGGCTCCGGACACGGTCTGGGCTTTGCTTTCTACGGTAGTCCTTTACCCTCTGCGGGGACTGACCGAGCCGTGTTCTTTGCCGCCACGACCGCATCGAACACCTCGCGCTTGGGAATCCCGGCGGCCACCGCCACCGCGGCGATCGCCTCCTTGCGGCGCTCCCCCGCCTCTTCGCGCACCAGTACCCTGCGCACCAGTTCGGCGGGGTCCAGCTCGCCGGGTTCGACGTCCGGGGCGCCCTCCACGACGACGGTGATCTCTCCGCGCACCCCGTCGGCAGCCCACACGGCCAGCTCGCCGAGCCCGCCGCGCTTGATCTCCTCGTACGTCTTGGTCAGCTCCCGGCACACCGCGGCCCGGCGTTCGGCGCCGAACACCTCGGCCATGGCGGCGAGGGTGTCGTCGAGCCGGTGGGGAGCCTCGAAGTAGACGAGGGTGCGCCGCTCGGCCTGGTTCTCCTTCAACCGGGCGAGGCGCTCGCCCTGCTTGCGCGGGAGGAAGCCCTCGAAGCAGAAGCGGTCCACCGGGAGACCGGACAGGGCGAGCGCGGTGAGGACCGCGGAGGGGCCGGGTACGGCGGTGACCCGGATGTCCCGGGCGACGGCCGCAGCGACCAGCCGATAGCCGGGGTCGGAGACGGACGGCATCCCGGCGTCGGTGACCAAGAGGACGCGTGCACCACCGGCGAGCGCCTCGACGAGCTCCGGTGTGCGGGCCGACTCGTTGCCCTCGAAGTAGGAGACGACCCGGCCCCGGACCTGGACGCCGAGGGCCTGGGTGAGCCGGCGCAGCCTTCGGGTGTCCTCGGCGGCCACCACGTCGGCGCCCGCCAGTTCGGCGGCCAGCCGGGGCGGGGCGTCGGCGACATCGCCGATGGGGGTCCCGGCGAGGACCAGCAGTCCGGCCGAGGGGTCGGTCCGCAGGGGAGCGGGGGGAGTTTCACGGGGCGGCTCAGTCGTCACGCCGTCCATTGTCCCAGCGTCGAAGCCCGGGCCGGTCCCCGTGCTCTTGACCGCGGTGCGTGTGCCGGCTGCGGCAACGACTGTGGGGACCCTCACGCCGATCCCGGTGATCAGAACGCTCAGCGGATCGCTCAGCGGGCCGGACGGCCCTGGTTCGAGGGGTGTTGTCCGGTGCGGAAGGCGGCGTTCCCGTCCGCGGCGCACCCCGCTCATGGAGACGGACGCGCACCCGGGCCGGTGTCGTTCCCTACGATGGCGCGGTGACCAGTACCGCGCCACAGACCGTCCCGGGCAAGGACGCCGACGAACAGCCGTCCGGCTGGCAGCAGCGGCTGCGCAGATTCGGCTATGCGCCCCGGCCCGTGATCGGGCTGCGCGAACGCCTGGTGCCCCCGTACACCCGCCCTTCCGAACGGATCTGGCCGGTGTTCGGCATCCGGCCGGAGCGGGTGAACGCACTGCTGCGGGCGTCGGCCTGGGGCGGCCCGCTGCTGGTGGCGCTGGTCGCCGGCCTGCTGAGGTTCTGGAACCTGGGCACGCCGAAGGCCGTGATATTCGACGAGACGTACTACGCCAAGGACGCCTGGGCCCTGATCAACCAGGGGTACGAGGGCAGCTGGCCCAAGGACATCGACAACAAGATCCTCCGGGACCCCTCGTCCGTCGACATCCCCGTCGACCCCGGTTACGTGGTGCATCCGCCGGTCGGCAAGTGGATCATCGGCATCGGCGAGAAGCTCTTCGACTTCACACCGTTCGGCTGGCGCTTCATGGTGGCCGTGCTGGGCACGCTGTCGGTGCTGATGATCTGTCGCATCGGGCGCAGGCTGTTCCGTTCGACCTTCCTCGGCTGTCTCGCGGGGCTACTGCTCGCCGTAGACGGACTGCACTTCGTGATGAGCCGCACCGCCCTGCTCGACCTGGTGCTGATGTTCTTCGTGGTCGCCGCCTTCGGCTGTCTGCTCATCGACCGGGACTGGGCTCGGGCCAAACTCGCGGCGGCGCTGCCCCTGGACGAGAACGACGTCTTGCACCCCGACCGACGGATCGCGGAGACGCTACGGCTCGGCTGGCGGCCCTGGCGGATCGCGGCCGGTGTGATGCTGGGCCTGGCCGCGGGCACCAAGTGGAACGGCCTCTATGTGATGGTCGCGTTCTGCGTGATGGCGGTCCTGTGGGACGTGGGCGCCCGGCGCACGTCCGGCGCCTCGCGCCCCTACCGCGCGGTGATCAGGCGCGATCTGCTGCCCGCGTTCGTCTCCACCGTGCCGGTGGCCATCGTCACCTATGTGCTCTCCTGGTCGGGTTGGATCTTCACCGACAAGGGCTACTTCCGGGACTGGGCCGAGAACGACGGCAAGGACTCGTCGTGGGACTGGCTGCTCCCCGACTGGCTGCGCAGCCTCTGGCACTACGAGAACGAGGTCTATGACTTCCACGTCTCCCTGACCTCGGGGCACACCTACGAGTCGAACCCGTGGAGTTGGATCGTCCTCGGCCGCCCGGTCTCGTACTACTACGAGGACCCCAAGGCCGGAGAGGCCGGTTGCCCGGCCGACGCCGCCGACAAGTGCGCGAGCGAGGTGCTGGCGCTCGGCACTCCGCTGCTGTGGTGGGCGGCCTGCTTCGCGATCTGTTACGTCCTGTGGCGGTGGTTCTTCCGCCGCGACTGGCGGGCCGGGGCGATCGCGTGCGCCATCGCGGCCGGCTGGGTGCCGTGGTTCCTCTACCAGGAGCGCACGATCTTCCTGTTCTACGCGGTCGTCTTCGTGCCGTTCCTCTGTCTGGCGGTGGCGATGATGATCGGAGCGATCCTCGGCCCACCGGGCTCGGACGAACGACGGCGGGCGATCGGGGCGATCGGCGCCGGAGTCCTGGTGCTGCTGATCATCTGGAACTTCATCTACTTCCACCCGCTCTACACGGGCACCCCGATCCCGGTGGAGGACTGGCGCGACCGGATGTGGCTGGACACCTGGGTCTGACGTCCTGGCCCCCGGTGGGGACGCTGCAACGGCGAGGACCGCTAACGGATCCAGGAGGGGCTGGCGGGGCGGGTGGGATTCTCCGCTCGCTGCGCCGCACCCCGGCGAGACCGCCCCGCGGCTTTAGGTGGCCTTTATCGAAAATCGACTGACCAGGCTGAACGTCGGATTTGAAGAAGATCCGGACACGAGATGGTCACGAAGTGTCCCGCCATGTCACGGGAGAGCGGCCAACTGGACAAATGTCTTGACCCGCACACTTCAAGCCCCTAGCTTTCGGCTGGCCTAGTCCATCTGGACGGGCCTCCGTCGCAGTCCTATGGGGGGACGAACGTGAACTACTACCTGGACGTCGTCAAGCAGTACGCAGTATTCAACGGCCGTGCGCGCCGCAAGGAATACTGGATGTTCTTCCTGATCAACTTTGTGATCAGCATCGTCCTGTCGATCATCGAAGCAGTGGCGGGCATCGCACCGTTCCTCTCCGTGATCTACGTCCTGGCCGTCCTGCTGCCGAGCATCGGTGTCGGCATCCGACGTCTGCACGACACCGACCGCTCCGGCTGGTGGCTGCTCATCGGCCTGGTGCCGATCGTCGGTGGAATCATCCTCCTGGTCTTCGCCTGCCTTGAGGGGCAGCGCCACGACAACAAGTACGGCCCCGACCCCAAGGCGGGCAGGTACTAAACACATGCGTGCCGGCCGGTCGGGACCGCTCCCCGACCGGCCGGTGCTTTGCTGTCCGGGCCCTTCCGGCCGGCGCGCCGGGACCGCGCGCCCACCTCACGGGCAAGCCGGATCTACCGTCAGTCGGTGAGCCCGGCGAGGGCGTTCACCTTCGCCACCCGGACCCTGACGGTCAGTTCGCCGGGCCCGCTGTTGCGCCGCCCGAAGTCCTCGGCCCGGTCCTCGCCCATGTAACGGGCGGCGATCCGCGTCGCCCAGTGCAGGGCCTGTTCCTCGTCCTCGCTGACCTCGGCCTGTCCCTGGAGCAGCACGAAGGCGAACGGCGGTTCATCGTCCTCGATGCAGATCGCGACCCGGCCGTCCCGGCGCAGACTGCGGCCCTTGACCGTCTCCTTGCCGGTGTTGAAGACCAGTTCGTCCCCGTCCAGGAGGAACCACACCGGTGCGACATGGGGGCTACCGTCGACCCGTACGGTGGAGAGCTTCGCGGTGCGGGTGCCCTCCGAGACGAACTTCCGCCACTCGTGCTTCGTCATCGTCTTCGCCATTGCCCCATCTTCGGGCCAGGGACACCGGGCGACCGGTCCGGCACGCCGGGGCCGCGCGCAGGGGTCCACCGGGGAGCTTGCGGAGGGATTTCCTCCTCTGTCGCGGTCCCGTAACAGTCCTGGGACACCGTCAGGAGGTCCCGTAGGGTGCATGAGACACCCATTTTCTTGAACGCGTTCAAGGCACTTCCGAGAAGGGACCGCGCCAGATGCGCAGCGGAATGAAGGTCGCCGTCATCGGCGGAGCGTTCGTCCTCGTCGCCACCGGCGTGGGTTACGGCGGCTACGCGCTGCTCTTCGACGACGGTTCCACCTCCACGATGTCCGCGCCGGCGCGCAAGACCGGGCCGCCGGACGCGACGGAGATCGACCGGACCTCCAAGGCGTTCCTCGCGGCCTGGGCCGCCGGCAACGCCAAGGAAGCGGCCCAACTGACCGACAACGCGGTCGAGGCCGAGCCGCTGCTCGCCGGGTACCGGACGGATGCGAAGGTCAGCAAGGCCGTCATCACCCCCGCGGCCCCGATCGGCTCGGAGGTGACCTTCACGGTGGCGGCGACCGTCACCCACGACGGCGTGAGCAAGCCCTGGTCGTACTCCTCGTACCTCCAGGTGATCCGCGGACTGACCACCGGCAAGCCGCTGGTCGCGTGGACGCCGACCGTGCTCCACCCGGGGCTCCGGAAGGGCACGACCCTCCAGACCGGGCCGGCGACGGTCGCCCCGGTGACGGCCGTCGACCGCAACGGCCGGGAGCTGAGCCGGGAGAAGTACCCCTCGCTCGGCCCGGTGCTGGACGCCCTGCGCAAGAAGTACGGGAAGCTCGCCGGCGGCACCCCCGGTGTGGAGTTGGCCATCACCTCCGCCGACCCCAACAAGGCAGATCAGACCCTGCTGCCCATCAGCGAGGGCAAACCGGGCGAGCTCCGCACCGCCATCGACGCCGATGTGCAGGCGGCGGCCGAAGCCGCGGTGAAGCAGCACGCATCGGCGGCCCTGGTGGCGATCAAGCCGAGCACGGGAGAGATCCGGGCGGTCGCGAACAGCCCGGCCGGCGGCTACAACACGGCGATGCTGGGCGCCCAGGCCCCCGGCTCCACCATGAAGATCGTCACCGCCGCGATGATGCTGGACCAGGGCATCGTCGACGGCCCGGCCTCGAAGGTCGAGTGCCCGGCGACCGTGCAGTGGATGGGCCGCACTTTCGAGAACCTCGAACGCTTCTCCATCCCCGACAGCACCTTCAAGGACGCCTTCCGCCGCTCCTGCAACACCACCTTCATCAAGTCGGTGAAACCGCTCGACGAGCGCGGCGAGTCCGGTACGGCGCTGGGTGAGACGGCCCGGAAGTTCTTCGGCATCGGGCTGGAGTGGAAGACCGGCGTGGCCAGCTTCGACGGCAAGGTGCCCGAGTCCGACGGCACCGAGACGGCGGCCTCGTACATCGGCCAGGGCAAGATCACCATGAACGCCCTCACGATGGCTTCGGTGTCAGCGACCGTCAAGGACGGCGGCTTCCGCCAACCGGTGCTGGTCCCCCCGTCGCTCGACGACCGCGAACTCGCCACCGCCGAGCGGATGCCGGGCTCGATGTCGGCCGCACTGCGGGAGATGATGGCGGCGACCGCGCAGTCCGGTTCCGGTCAGGCCGCGATGAGTTCCGTAGCGGGGAACAAGGGCGCGAAGACGGGCTCGGCGGAAGTCGACGGCCAGGGGAAGTCCAACAGCTGGTTCACCGCGTACGCAGGGGATCTCGCGGTGGCGGCCGTGGTGCAGTCCGGCGGCCGTGGCGGCGAAGCTGCGGGCCCGGTGGTGGCGAAGGTCCTCAACGCACGGTGACGCGGGTCGCCCGGGAAACCCCTCCCGTGTGTGGCACAACTACCGCTAGCGTGCGGCCATGAGCACCTCCGGGTCCCAAGCCCACCCCCGTTTCGCCGAAGCCCTGCGCACGCTGGGGCTCGACGTGGAAGTGCGGCGCTTCCCCGAAGCCACCCGCACGGCAGCCCAGGCGGCAGCGGCCATCGGCTGCGACGTCAGCGAGATCGTCAAATCACTGGTCTTCGCCGCCGACGGAGTGCCCGTCCTGGTGTTGATGGACGGCTCCTCCCGCGTCGACGTGGAGCGCGTGCGCGAGGAGTTGGGCGCCGGGTCGGTCGGGCGCGCCGACGCCGACCTCGTCCGCCGGACCACCGGATACGCGATCGGCGGCGTGCCTCCGTTCGGCCACTCCACGAAGACCCGGGTACTGGCGGACCGCGCCCTGTTGAACCACGACGTCGTCTGGGCGGCTGCCGGCACCCCCCACACCGTCTTCGCACTCGACCCCAAGACGCTCGTCTCCCAGGCGGGCGGCGAACTGGTGGACGTACGCGAGCGCACCGCGTGAACACCCCGGCCCGTGGTCGAACCGAGCGCGGGACATGACCCCGCTGGTGATCTCCGCGGTCCTCCTGGCGGCGATCACGCACGCCACCTGGAACGCCATGGCGCACGCGGTGAAGGACCGGTTCGCGGCCTTCACCCTCCTCGTCGGAGGATCGGCGCTGGTCGGAGCCGTGCTGGTCTGCTTCACCGGTCTGCCGCGGGCCGATGCCTGGCCCTATCTGGTCGCGTCCGCCCTGCTGCACCTCGGCTACCAGGCGCTGCTGTTCAAGTCGTTCAGCCTGGGTGACTTCGGCCAGATGTATCCGATCGCCCGCGGTACGGCGCCGCTGGTCGTGTTCGCCCTCGCGGCGGTCTTCCTGGACGAGCGACTGTCCGGCTGGCAACTGGCGGGCCTGGTCCCGGCGTCGGCCGGCCTGGTCGGGATCGCCCTGTGGGGCATCAAGGGCTCCTCCGTCCGCCCGCAGTGGCCGGCTCTCCTCGCCGCCCTGGCCACGGGCCTGTTCATCGCCGCCTACACGGTGATGGACGGCGCCGGAGTGCGGGCCTCCGGTTCGGCGCTGAGCTATATCGCCTGGCTGACGCTGCTCCAGGGTGCCCTGATCCCGTTCTACGCCTTCGCCACCCACGGCCGGAGCCTCCTCCCCCGCCTCCGCCCCTACGCGGCGCGCGGTCTGCTCGGCGCGGCCCTGTCGATGGTCGCGTACGCACTGGTGCTGTGGGCCCAGACCCGGGCCCCGCTCGCGACGGTTGCGGCCCTGCGCGAATCCTCGATCATCGCGGGCGCGGCCATAGGAACCCTGTTCTTCAAGGAACGCTTCGGCGGACCGCGCCTGGTGGCGGCGGGGCTGATGGTGGTGGGGATCGGACTGATGCTGCAAGCGGGATGAGGCCCCCTTGAGCGATCAGTTCTCAGGGGTGTCGGTCAACGCGGTTACGGCGTACGGACGGAGGACCATGAGCGAATCCTCCTGGGTCGCCACCACGGCGAAGGGAAAGCGGTCGAGCTCAAGGCAGAGTGCGACGTCATCGGGATGCGCTCCCTGGCGCACACCCTCCGTCAACTCGGCGGCGGCGCGCGACTCGGCAGCACGCTGAAGGAACCCGGCTGCATCGGCCCCGGTATCCGTGGCCCTCTGAGCGATGTACTGGGCGCACGCCAGATCTTCATCGGCCCGCCCGTCTTCGCCGGTGACCACGAAGGTGACGTCGTCGCCCTTGCGGGTCCGCAGGAGCCGAGCCGTTGCCTCCGCCACGACAAAACTGGCGCAGAGCACCAGGGACGCCTCCTTGACGGCGAGAGCTCCGACCGTCCCAGCCGTGGTCTTCTGCACGACCGTCCGTCCACGAAGCTCGACAGACCGCAGCAGACCTGGCGAGTTGACCAGGTCGAACCCGGGCGCGGGAGGACCGTCCTTGAGCGCCACCCAATCCGGGTTGCGAGCCTTGAGCGCCAGGGCTTCATCCAGCGACCCAGCGAGAACGATCTTCTCCGCCCCCTGGGCGAAGACCCAGGGAGCCACGGTGAAGGCACGCATGACGTCGACGACGACCGCCACGGACGGGGTCTCACACAAGTCGGCGATGCCGAGGAATCTCAGGTCCATTCCCACCATGATCGCGCACGCCCGACGCCGAGAACCTCTCGGGGGCAGGGCGTGCGTCGGACAGGCGGGTCCGTATCTCGGCCGTACGGATCAAGACGGAGTACGCAGAGTGCTGTGAAACCGAACGATGGACGAGAGCAACGCAGCTGCGTAGGCGGGCGTCTGGAAGAGTCCCGGCATGACGTGTGACGCGTAGCCACGGTGCAGCCTGGTGCGTTCAATACAGCGGAATACGTGCCTCTTGCAGACGGCGGAGCCCGGTGCGCTGTACCCGCTTCAGGCCGGCTCCCAGGCGCACTTCCCGAAGTCGTGCCGCAACCATCTTGCGGGCGCTCTCGGCACTTGATGACTGGTACTGGGGCATGGCCCGGCGCGGTTAGACCGTGAACCCCTCGTGTGGGATGGCGCGCTGCCACACAGTCTCGAACGCTTTACTGAACTTCTTGATCACTTCTGGGTCATGACACATTTCGTTGCAGCCCCCGTAGCCGTCACCCCGCGACCGTGTCAGCGTCATGGACAGTACGACGCGTTGTCATGCGTCTGGGGTGCGCGTCTCGGGGCTCGACACGTGAAGACCAACAGTCCTTGAGGGCACGCAGCCGCGGCGGGGCGCCAATCGTGCACGTTGAGGGGACTGTCAGTGGTGGGCGCTAGCTTCGATGGCATGACCGCACGCTTTGATCTCACCCTTGACTGTGACAACGCACCGGAGCTGGCCGTGTTCTGGAAGCTCGCCCTGGGCTATGTGGACGAGCCGCCGCCACCGCCCTTCAAGACCCGCGAGGAGTGGGTCGCCCACGTCGACCCCGACGGGGACAACTCCGATGATGCCGGGGAGTGGCTGTGCGACCCCGAGGGGGTCGGGCCGCGGCTGTCGATCCTGAAGGTGCCCGAGCCCAAGACCGTCAAGAACCGGTTGCACATCGACATCCGGCTCCCCAAGGGCGGGTCGCCCGAGGAGCGGTGGGAGCGCATCCGGATCGAGGCGAGCAGGCTGGTGTCGGCGGGGGCCAAGGTGCTGAGGGAGGTGGAGGGGCAGCACATGGTGATGGCCGATCCCGAGGGCAACGAGTTCTGCGTCTCCACCGGCTGACCCGCCTCCTCGGGACCTGCATCCGTCCCGAGGAGATCTCGTACGCCGCGCCCATCAGCCGTCAGGCGCAACACTCCAGGCCGTGCCGGCGTGTCCTGGAGGGCGCTTGGCGGGGGTGGGGCAGCAGGTCGGGGCTCATGCGTTGGTCCCCGCGTCGACTGTGATGGCCGCTCCCGTGATGCTGCGCCCACCGGGGCCGGCCAGATGCAGGACCGTGGCGGCCACGTCGTCGGGGTCGAGGAAGCGGCCCAGCGCGGAGAGTGCCCGCTGCTCGTCGGCGCTCTCGCCGTCGATCGGGTTCATGTCCGTGTCGGTGGAGCCGGGGTGCACCACGTTGACCGTGATGCCGCGGGGTCCGAGCTCACGGGCCAGGCCCCGGGTGAGACCGCCGAGGGCCGCCTTGCTCATCGCGTACAGCGCGATGCCGGGGAACGGCACCCGATCGGCGAGATTGCTCCCGACGCTGATGATCCGCCCGCCGTCGGTCAGATGGCGCGAAGCCGCCTGAGCGGCAAGGAAGGCCGCCCTGGCGTGCACGGCCAGGGTGCGGTCCAACTCCTCCAGGGTGACGTCCTCGAACGGGCCCCAGGGATAGATCCCGGCGTTGTTCACCAGGATGTCCAGTCGGCCCCACACCTCGGCCGCTCTGTGCACCGCGCCACTGACCTCTTCGGCCCGGGCGGCATCGGCCTTGATCATGAGCGCCCGGCCGCCGAGTGCCTCGACCTCCTCCACCACTCCGCGCGCCAACTTCTCGCTCTCGGGGCTGACATAGGTGAAGGCGACATCCGCACCCTCACCGGCCAGCCGTCGCACGATCGCCGCGCCGATCCCCCTGCTGCCGCCCGTCACCAGCGCAGCCTTGCCCAACAGTGCGTCGCCCATGGCTCCCCATTTTCATATCGATCGCTACAGAAATGGTTTCACGCGCCCCGAGACCGGTCAAGGTATATTTTTAGTGATCGGCACAGAATTAGTCGTCGAACGGCACGGGTCGGAACGCACAAGCGCAGCGAGCGGAGGAGGCGCAGTGGCGGCACGCGGACGTCCCAGGGGTTTCGACCGGGCCACCGCTCTCCAGCGGGCCATGGAGACCTTCTGGGCACACGGGTACGAGACAACGTCGATCGCCGAGCTGACGTCTGCCATGGGGATCAACTCCCCGAGCCTGTATGCCGCGTTCGGGTCCAAGGAGCAGTTGTTTCGTGAGGCGGTGGCCCTGTACGACGCCACCGAAGGAAGCCCGGTGACCCGTGCGCTCAACGAAGGGCCAACGGCGTACGCGGCCATCGCGGCCGTACTCCGGGAGAACGCCCGCGCGTACACGGAAGAGGGCCGGCCCACCGGCTGCATGATCGTGCTCGCCGCGACGAACGTTTCCGACGTGGGTACGGAGGCCCGCGACCATCTCGCCCAATGGCGCAGGTCGGGCGTCGAAATGATGACGGCCCGGCTGGACCGGGGCGTACGGGAGGGCGAACTGCCCCCGGATGCCGACACCGCGACGATCGCCGCCTTCTACACCGCCGTGCTCCAGGGCATGTCCGTACAGGCCCGCGACGGTGCCCGGGCCGAGGAGTTGGAGCGCGTCGCCGAGTACGCCCTCGCGGCCTGGGACGTCATCACGGCGAGCCCCAGTCGCCGGTTCGATCTCCCACCGACTCGACATTCGAACTCTCCGGAGCGTGGCGAAGGTTGAGTCCGGGCGACCTGTCCTTGATGGGCCCCTGGTACGGGTCCCGCAGAGGGGGAAGCCAATGGGAACTAGCCCCATAGCCGCTCGGCCAGCGACGGCCCGAACCGCTCGACCAACCAGCGGCGGAGTGTGGCGCGCATCCACTCGTCGCCCGCCTTGTACTCGTTCTCGATGGTCTTCCGGCTGGTTCCCGCGGCGTGGCGGGAGAGGATCAGATCCCGATGGGCCTCGAAAATCTCGCGTCGCGCGTTCAGCTCGGCCCTGGTGCGTCTCTTCCTTTGAGGCGGCATCGATCCCCTTCAAGGGCCGTTGGTGTGTCGGGTGGAGTCTTGGGAGGGTGGCCCCGATCGTCCGGTTGGGGGAGCAGTAGACGACCGGGGCCGGGGCAGCGACCCTCAACGCTGCCCCCGGGGCCGCTCCATGCGATTTCCCGCAGCACGGGGGTGCTGCCGCACAGAACGGGGTCTGTGGGTGGTCCGCCCGGCTGTCGCTGTCCATGGACCAGTCGGGCGGACCGGTTTGCCGCCCCGCATGATGAACCCGCGAATCGAAGTGGCCGGGTATTCAGGGGGCGGACATCTTCAATGCTGGTAGCGGACCAGCATCAGCAGCAGGGCAAGAGTCACCAGCAACCCACCGAGGAAGAACAGGGCAACCGCGTACGGCCGGAGCCATTTCATGTGGTCACGCCCTGGACGTTCTGCGGATCGACATCGGCAGGTTCGTTCCACTGCCCGGTGTCGCTGCTGCCCCGCGTGTAGTTGCGGTGACCGTTCGTGCGGAAGTGGCATTCGGCCCATGCTTGGGCGTCTTCCGGAGTGAGCCCCTGCCGTGCGTTCTCCAGTTCAGCGCCGCACGGAGGTTCACCGGACACACACGCAATGGCGACTTGCACTTCTTCGGATTCCCTCTGCCGCACTGTCCACAGGAGCTGTCGGAACCAACAGATCACCCCCATGCCGCACCCCCCTTGCGGCTCCGCGCGTTCACCTCGGAGAGAGCGGGTCGGAGTCGGTCGGCATTGGTCGCCGGACGAACGTCCCCGGGGTCGGCGGTCCATTCGACTCCACCCCCGAGCGGACGGAGCGAATAACGGCCATCCCTAGGATCGACACCGGTGTCCATGACCACCCCGAGATCACCTGTCCGGGTGTCCACAGCGATGTCACCGACCGCGAGAGTGTCACTCATGTCGCCCCCGTGAGCCGGTGCGGGTGCCCCCGCATCGAAGCAGTCGTCGTCACGTACCCGTTCCCTTCACTGTCGGTTTGGGTGGGTGACCAGCTGAGCACAACTTGCATGAGATCAGCCGCACTTGCAGCGCCTCTTGCAAGTAAGCCATCTACATCCGATACGAGCAGACGAAGAATCTATGAGGTCGAGAGCATGACCAACGATCCGCCCGCAGAGGCCTTGCATCCCTATGAGTCATTTGGGATGGACGTAAGGCAAGTGAGACTTGCTAGGAAGATGACCCAGAAGGGTTTAGGGCTGGCCACGGGCTACTCAGAGGGGCATGTCTCCAAGGTCGAGGCGGGCAAGGTGACACCCAGCGTGAAGTTCGCGCTGGGCTGTGACCGCGCGTTCGGGACAGGCGATCTCTTCGCGCGCCAACTGAGTCGGGCCCTTGAGGGCGACTATCCGAGTTGGTTCCTTCCGTATCTAGAACTCGAACGGGAGGCTTCACGGATCTTCGACTACTCCACCACGCTCATCATGGGGATGGTCCAGACAGAGGAGTACGCACGTGCGGTCTTCCGGACAGGCATCCCCCGTGATGGGGACTCTGAGATTGAGAGCAAGGTCGCAGCCCGCTTGGCACGCCGTGAGGTGCTGGAGCGCGACTTTCCGCCGTCCCTGTGGCTCGTACTGAATGAATCCTGTCTGAGGACCATGGTCGGTAGCGCCGAAGTCATGGCCCAGCAGCTCAACTACCTCTGCGAGCAGGCAGATTTGCCAAGTGTCACGATCCAAGTCCTTCCCTTCAAGGAAGGACCGTCAGCGCATCATCTGCCGTTCACACTGTTGGCATTCAGGAATGGTCCGATGCTCCTGCATACCGAGTCGCCTCAAGGCGGGCGGCCGTATGACGACGCTGAGACGGTGGCGACAGCAAGCGATAGATACGATCGGATTCGGGCCGACGCATTGTCGCCCGCAGAATCGGTGGCCCGCCTTCAGCAACTCGCCAAGGAGTACACCAATGATCAGCCTGACAGGTTGGATCAAGTCCAGCTACAGCGGGAACGACGGGGGGCAGTGCATCGAGGTCGCCCCCGCGTACGCACCTTCCGGAGTCGTCCCCGTTCGGGACAGCAAGCGCCCGAGCGGACCCGTTCTGATGGTCTCCACTGACGCGTTCGCCGGTCTGGTCGCCCTCGCGCGGTCCAGCGACGTCTAGTCACCCGCACAAGGCCCGAGCCCCGCCGTTTCCCATTTCCCGGAACGGTGGGGCTCGTTCGTGCCATCAGACACTCAGGACTCAGGCACTCAGGCCGATCGGCTATTCGGCTTCGGCCGATGCTTCCGCCGCCTTCTCCTCCGCCTCCATGATGGCCTTGTTGAACGTCGTGTTCACCGCCAGGACGCCTCCGTCCACCCTCAGGACCGTGCCCGTGATCCAAGAGGCGTCGCTCGACGCCAGGAAGGCCACGGCCGAGGCGACGTCATCCGGTTCGCCCACCCTGCCCAGCGGATAGATGTCGGCGAGCGCCGCGATGACCTCCTCGCGGCCGTCCCAGTTCCGGGTGCGGATCGTGCCCGGGTTGATCTGGTTGACGCGTACGCCGAGAGGGCCGGCCTCCCCCGCCAGGGTGCGGGTCAGCGAGGTCAGGCCCGCCTTCGCCGCGCTGTAGGAATGGCCGCCGAAGGACTGCTCGGCGTTGACCGAACCGATGTTGACGATCGCTCCCCGACCGGACTTCGCGAGCACCGGCAGGGCGGCCCGGGCGAAGCGGAACGCGCCTCCCAGGGTGACGTCCAGGTCGCGGCGCCAGTCGTCGTCGGAGAGTTGGGCGAGTGCGAGTTCAGGGGTGGCCGCGAAAGCGTTGTTGACCACGACGTCGAGGGTGCCGAAGCGCTCGACGGCGTACGCCACGGCGGCGTCCACCTGCTCGCGGTCACTCACATCGCACCGAAGGGACTCCGCACCGGGGATGTGGGCCGCGGCCTGCTCGGCCGCCTCTTCGTCCACGTCGGCGATCAGCACGCGTGCGCCTTCCGACGCCAGCCGCCGTACGATCGCCTCGCCGATGCCCCGGGCGCCGCCCGTGACCAGTACGCCATACCCCTCGAAACGTTTCAGCGCAGTGTTCATAGGGTTGAACGTACCGCTCTGACCAGCGCTTGGGCACGGGGATCCGCGGTAACTCCCTTGCGTAGTCCGTTGGTCACATAGCCCAGGGCGATGCCCGATGCGGGATCGGCGAACCCCAGCGATCCACCGCGGCCGGGGTGACCGAACGAGCCGGGGCCGAGGAGGGGGGCGGCGGCGCCGTGGAGCATGAAGCCCAAACCGAGGCGGGTGGGGACGATCAAGACCCGGTCCGGGCCCACCGACTCCTCGGTACGGGCCAGGGTCAGGGTCGCCGGGGCGAACAGACGGCGTCCGCCGTCGACTTCGCCGATGGTCGCGGCGTAGAAGCGGGCCAGGGCGCGGGCGGTGGAAATGCCGCTGGACGCGGGGAGTTCGGCGGCCCGGTAGTCGGGGGCGTTCTCGTCGGGGAAGGGGTGGATCGCTCCGAAGGCCCGCCGGGTCAGCGAATCCGGATCACGGTACGCCTCGGTCACCGAACGCTTGGGGCGCAGGCTCAACCCACCGCTCACGGCGGCGGGCGGCTCCGCGATCGGGCCGATCCGGCCGACGCGATGGGCCTCATCGGCGGGGAGCCCGATCCAAAAGTCCAGGCCGAGCGGGCGCGCGATCTCTTCGGCGACCCAACGGCCGATGGTGCGCCCGGTGACCCTGCGCACGAGTTCGGCGACCAACCAACTGTAGGTCTGCGGGTGGTAGCCGTGATCGGTGCCGGGCTCCCACTGGGGGCGCTGGGCGGCCATCGCAGCCGGACCGCTCACCCCGTCGATCGCCTCGGCCGGGGTCAGCGGGCGGTCGATGGCGGCCAGCCCTGCGCGGTGTGACAACAGATGGCGTACGAGCACCCGTTCCTTGCCGGCGTCCTTGAACTCCGGCCAGTAGGTGCCCACGGGCGCATCCAGATCGATCTGACCGCGCTGGTGCAGCAGGAGGACGACCGCGGCTGCCACGCCCTTGGTCGCCGAGCGGACGACCTGCGCGGTGTCCACGGCCCATGGATCGTCGCCGTCCACATCGCGCGTCCCCGCCCACAGGTCGACGACCTTGTGGCCGTCCCGATAGACGGCGACGGCCGCCCCGCGTTCGCCGCGCTGCTCGAAGTTGCGCCGAAACGCCTCCTCGACCGGCTCGAAGCCTGCCGCCACCGTGCCCCGGACGTCCACTGTGCCCACTCTCCCGCGTCTATTGCTCTCCCCCATGGTGCAACGGCCGCGCACGGGCGATGCTTCCGGGCTGGTCGAGACCACCCCGAAGGGGTTCGTCCCCTGGTGCGATGAAGGCCGAATGCGGGGGTTCCGGACGGTGCCCGGGTGGCACGCCGGGCCGACGCGCCAGGTGACGGTTTCGACGCGACGGGCGGAGGGCGTCAGGCCCCGGTGTCCGGCCCCGCAGGACGAAACCCCTGGCCAGGGCTGTCGACTAGCCCGCTGTCCTCCGCCGTATGACGAGATCCCATCTGTTGCGGGGCGGTCTGCCCCCCTGATCCGGCCTGGTGAAGGGGGACCAGGTGTTCCATGGTGCCGGTGACGGTCAGCATCCGGTCCAGCGCCTGGGTGCGCTGGTCCAGGTGCAGGGTGACCCGAGCGGCGGTGGTGCGGCGGTGGAGCATCAGCAGCATGGCCAGTCCCATGGAGTCGATGCCCTCCAGGCCGCCGCAGTTCAGGTGCAGGGCCCGTAGTCCGGGAGTATCGGCGAGGTGCTTCGTGGCGGTGGCCAGGAAGTCCTCGGACGTCTCGTAGTCCAGGTACCCGTGCATCTCCAGGTGCACGGTGCCCTCGTCGGTGCCGGGGGCGGCGGTCAGGCGAAGGTTCATGGGTTCAAGCCCGGGATCTGGCGTCATGCGGTTTTCCTGGAGTCGGAGGCGATCACCGGTCCTGCCCCGGGGAGGCGGTCGGCGGCCTGGTTGAGCATGGAGGTGGCCCGGGGGAAGTCCTTGAGTTGTTCACTCAGGATGTCCAGGGCGGGTGCGAGGGAGTGAGCGGGAACACTGCGGGCGGTGAGGATGCCCGCCGTCCAGCTGAGGAAGTCGATGAAGAGTTCCGGGTCGTCGGTGTAGAGGGCGGTCGTCAGGAAATCGACGATGTGCGCGACATCCTCGGCGGTGCGGGCCCGCTGTGAGGCGGTGTAGTTGCGCACTGCGGGCAGGCGTTCCGCCATGGCGCCCATCACCGTCCGCACCAGTCGTGTCCGGGTGCGGGCGACCATCGTGTATTCCTGATCGATCAGGTGCGGCAGGTCGTCGATGGGTTGGTGCGCCGGCGCGGGGGGCGGCGGCAGACGCTCGTCGAGCGTGTCCGCGGCGGCTCTGGCGTCCGGTGCCCAGGCATCGGCGCCGAGCAGCCGGGCGTACTGACCGTGCCGGCCGAAGGCAGCGCCGCCGACCAGTACAGGTGTGCCGGTGGCCTGAACGGCGGTGATCGCCGCATGTGCGGTCGGCAGGCGGGTGGCGATCGAACTGGAGAGGGCCACCAGGGCCGGACCGGTCTGGTGAATGTGGGAGATCAGGTGATCCGTGGGGACTTGGGCCCCGAGGTAGTCGACCGTCCAGCCGCGCAGCTTGAGCACTTCGGCCAGGATCCGAGCGGGAAGGCCGTGCCATTCCCCGTCCACACAGGCCACCATGACCCGGCCCCGACTGGTCGCGGGGCCCGCGGCGTACTCATGGGAGAGTGCGGCGATGGCACGGTCGTTGATGGCGGTGGCCGCGTGTTCCTGCGCGACCGTGAGGCGATTGGCCGCCCATTCCTCGCCGATCCTGCGCTGGACGGGGGCGATCAGGTCCAGGAGGACGCTCTGCGGCGGTGCGCCGTCCTTGAGCGCGCCGAGGACCGTGCTGGAGGCGGCCCGCTCATCGCCGGTGGAGACTGCTTCCCACAGCCGGTCTCTCCAGTGCTCCTGCGGGATGGTGTCGGTGGTCATGCAGTGAATCTGCCCCGGGTATGACCTCCCACCGCACTGAGATGGTGGGAGCGGGGGGCAGCGATGACCACGACGGCCATGTCGTCGTGGGGTCCGGATCCCAACCACTGGCCGGCGAGCATCTGCACGTGTTCCACGATCGCCTCGGCCGGCATCCCCGCGCACTGCGCCAGGGCTTCCTTCAAACGGTCCTCACCGAACAACTCATCACCCATGGGGCCGCCCCTGGCTTCGGTGATGCCATCCGTGAACAGCACACAGAACTCGCCCGGAGCAAGCAACTCCAGCGTGGTGGTCGCACGGGCCGTGGGCAGGACCCCCACGAGGGTGCCGCGGGATGCGCCCTCCTCGACGGTTCCGTCGTGTCGCACGATCAGCGCTGGAGGATGTCCGGCGCTGGTCACCCGCAGCCGTACGCAACCGGCTTCGCGCACCGCCGAGGCCATGACGAGGGTGGCGAAGCGGGTGTGGTGGGAGTTGATGAGCGCGCCGTTGAGCAGGTCGATCATCTTCTGGTGGTCGCCGGCCATCGGCAGGAGCGCATGGAGCGTGTTGCGGATCTTCCCGGTCAGGACGGCGGCTTCGAGGCCCTTGCCGCAGACGTCACCGAGCACCGCGAAGGACGCCTCGCCCTCGGTGGCCGCGGGATGGACGTCGTAGAAGTCCCCGCCGATCCGCTCGTGGTCCTTCGATGGACGGTAACCGCCGGCGAACTCCACACCCGAGATCTGGTGCAGGGCCGGCGGGAGCAGATCCCGCATGAGGGTCTGGGAGAGGGAGGACTGTTCGGCGTACAGACGGGCCGCGGACATCGCGGCGCCGGCGCGGGTGGCGAAGAGACGGGCGAAGACCTCCTCAGCCTCGCTGAACGCGGCCTCCCCACCGCGCCTCAGCAGGATCAGGGCTCCGGCGGGCACACCGTGCCCGGGCAGAGGCGTGACGACGATCGAACCGACCGTGCCGAGACCCTCGGGGATCAGCCACTCGGGGGCGGAGGCCGGGTCGATCCATCGGGAGGGCACCGGAGGGAAACCCTGGAGCGCCTCCCCCAGACCGGGAACCTCCTCCGGGTCCACTTCCCAAGTCGAACGCCGCGGAGAGCCACCGTGGTCGCACATCACGACCGGCAGCCGGTGGCCCCTGCGGGGTGCGACGACCAGCGCGGCGTCCGCGAGGTGCTCGGCCGCGAGTTGCGCGGTCACGTCCATGCACCGGTCCAGGTTCAACGACGAGAGCAGGGTGTTGGAAGCCTCCGCGAGAAAGGCGGTCCGCTCGCGCTCCATCTGGAGGGCCTCACGGGCGATTCGGTGGTCGGTGTCGTCCACGAGCCACCACACGACGCCCCCGTCGTCCCGCACGGTGGGGTGGGCTTCGAAACTCCGCTCCGCCACTGCTCCCCGCACCAAGGAGTCGTCGCCCCTGTGGTGCATCACCCGTGCGTGGCCGTCAGACAGCCAGGCCGGCACGCTCGCGGTCAGGGCAGCACCCGGACGTATGCCGGGAAAGAGCCCGATGGCCTGCGAGTTGGCGTGGCGGACCGTACCGCCCGCGTCCACGATCAGAACCGGGTACGGCACGGACGTCCATGCCAAGTGCGCAGGAGCGCTCGCGCTCCCGACATGTGCCTGCTGTGCGGAACTCACAACCACGAAGGCCCGCTGTGCGAACCCCTCACCTCATCTGGTCGATGGTATTTGCCGTTCGGCAACCATCCTCCATCGGCGTCCGCCGTCGCAACCCACCCCCCTGCCCCGGCCTCCGTACCCCTACGGGCGCGGCCCGCTCAGGGGAGGAGGCGCGCACCGGGAGCGGGCTCGGGCCCGCCGAGGGATCAGAGGTTGTCGCCCCAGCCGCCCTGGACCATGGTTTGGAAGGCCCAGCCGCCGTCCCGCCTGAGCAGGATGTCGGCGTAGCGCAGCTGCTGGGTGTGCCCTTCGACGGTCATGGTGGAGTCACTGAAGACGATGGCCATGGCAGCGGAGAGGAAGACCGGCGTCCGTACGGAGTCGAACGTGATGTCCTCACTGCTGCCGCCGCCCATCACCTGAGTCATCGTCTCGACGAACTGTGCGCGATCCCACTGGGCCGAGCGGCCGTTCCCCGCGGAGTCGTCGCTCACGAGATTGAGCGGGAAGACCGCCATGTCGGCCATCCGGTCGACCTTCCGCTGCGCGCTGAGGGTGTCGTAGTCGGCGAACCAGGCGTCCAGACTCTCCCGGTCCTCAGCGGTGGGCTGGTATCCGGTGTCGGGCAGGACGGGCATATGGACTCCCTCACTACGGGCGATCCCGTATTAGTCAAGTTTGATTACGCTACTGAGAGTACTCCCGAGGAAGTCGGTAGTCAAGCTTGAATAGTCAGTCGCCCCGGGACGCCGCGAACCTCGGGTCGAAGCCGAACGGCAACTCCAACCGGTGCTCCCGCATCAACGCGTCATTCGCGAGCAGTTCCCCCGTCGGCCCGTCCGCCGCGATGACCCCCTCGCTCAGGACCACCGAGCGCGGGCAGAGCTCCAGTGCGTACGGCAGGTCGTGGGTCACCATCAGCACGGTGACGGCCAGGGACCGCAGGACGTCCGCGAGCTCCCGCCGGGACGCCGGATCGAGATTGGACGAGGGCTCGTCGAGCACCAGGATCTCGGGCTCCATCGCCAACACGGTGGCGACCGCGACCCGGCGCCGCTGCCCGTACGAGAGGTGGTGCGGCGGGCGGTCCATGTACTCGGCCATCCCCACCTGCTCCAGCGCCCCCCTCACCCGCTCCTCCAACGCCGCACCCCGCAGCCCACCGGCGGCGGGCCCGAAGGCGACGTCCTCACGGACCGTGGGCATGAAGAGTTGGTCGTCCGGGTCCTGGAAGACGATCCCGACGCGGCGGCGGATCTCCGCCAGATGCTCCCGTGCGACCGGCAGACCGGCGACGGACACCGTCCCGACCCCACCGCCGAGGATGCCGTTCAGATGGAGTACGAGTGTGGTCTTGCCCGCGCCGTTGGGGCCGAGCACGGCCACCCGCTCACCCCGGGCCACGGTCAGATCGACGCCGAACAGGGCCTGATGTCCGTCCGGATAGGCGTAGGCGAGACCGCGCACATCGAGGGAGGGCGGAGGGGAGGCGGTCATAGGGTCCATCCCATCAGGCAGACGGCGAGTGCGGCGAGGGGCAGGGCCGCCGCGTGCGCCCATTGGGTCCGGGAGGCCCGTACCTCGTCGATCACCGGCATCACCCCCGTGTATCCGCGGCTGACCATGGCCAGATGGACCCGCTCGCCGCGCTCGTAGGAGCGGATGAAGAGGGCGCCTGCCGACTTGGCGAGCACGCCCCACTGATGTACGCCCCGGGCCTCGAAGCCCCTGGAGCGGCGGGCGATCGACATCCGCCGCATCTCGTCCGCGATCACATCTCCGTAGCGGATCATGAAGGAGGCGATCTGGACGAGCAGGGGCGGCAGCTTCAGGCGTTGGAGGCCCAGCAACAGGGCCCGGAGTTCGGTGGTGGAGGCGAGGATCACCGAGGTGGCGACGCCCAGGGTCCCCTTGGCGAGGATGTTCCAGGCGCCCCACAGCCCGGGCTCGCTCAGCGAGAGCCCGAGGACGGTCGTGCGTTCGCCGGGCACCACGAACGGCATCAGCAGGGCGAAGGCCGCGAAGGGGATCTCGATCAGCAGCCGGCTGAGGAGGAAGCCGGGCGGGATGCGGGCCACGGCGGCGACCGCGGCCAGCAGGGCGGCATAGCAGGCGAAGGCCCACACCGCCTCCCGCGGGGTGCAGACCACCACGAGGACGAAGCAGAACGCGGCGACCAGTTTGCAGTGCGGGGGCAGGGCGTGCACCGGGGAGTGGCCGGGGCGGTAGAGCTTGTGGCTGTGTCCGGCGCCCATCGCTCACTCCCGCGGGGCGTCCGACGGCGGTTGGGACGCCGACGGTGGTGAGGGTGCCCGTCCCGCCTGGTCGTCCTGTCGGGTACGGCGACGGCGAGCGGTCACATAGAAGACGCCACTGCCCACGACGACGGTGGCGCCCACACCGATGACCCCGGCCAGCCCACCGGAGATCCGGGCATTGGTGATGTCCTCGATGCCGTAGTCGGCCAACGGCGAGCCGGCGGCTGCGTGCTCCTCGACCTTCTCGTCGATGCCCTTGTCGGCGGCGACCTTCTCCAGGCCGTCGGGGTGGGCGGAGGCGTAGAAGGAGCCGAATCCCGCGAGAACGAGAGCGGCGGCCAGGCCGACCAGCCACACCGTGCGCGGCGAACGGGAGGGGCCGGGCGGTTCGGCGGCGGGCGCGTCGATCAGTTCGCCGCCGACCCGGAGCTTCAGCGGACGCCGCAGCCCGCGGGCTCCGTACACCAGGTCCGGGCGGACCGCGAGGACCGCCCCCACGGTCAACATGGTGATCAGGGCTTCGCCGATGCCGATCAGCACATGGACGCCGACCATGGCGACCAGCACCTTGCCGATCGGTACGTCGGTGGTCCCGCCGAGCCAGTACAGCAGGGTGAAGGCCGCGGCCGACGCCGGTACGGAGACGAGCGCGGCGAGGAAACCGGCCGCGGCGATGGATCTGCGACCACCCGGCAGAACGGCCAGCAGCCCGCGGAACAGCGCATAGGCCACCACCGCCGTCACTACGCCCATGATCGTGATGTTGACGCCGAGCGCGGTGAGACCGCCGTCGGCGAAGAGGACGCCCTGCATCAGCAGGACCACGGCTATGCAGAGCACCCCGGTGTACGGGCCCACCAGGATCGCGGCGAGCGCACCGCCGAGGAGATGGCCGCTGGTGCCTGCGGCCACGGGAAAGTTCAACATCTGTACGGCGAAGATGAACGCGGCCACCAGACCGGCGAGGGGTGCGGTGCGCTCGGCACCGACGAGGCCGCCCGCATGGGCGGGGCCCGCCAGTTCTCGACGGGCCCCACGGAGGCTGACGGCGACCGCTCCGGCCGCCACCGCCCCCGCTGCGATCGACACGGGAGCATTGATGAATCCGTCGGGCACATGCATGGCTGGCTCCGCATCGGACAGACGAGAAGGGCTGCCCGTCGATAGTGGGCCTACTGCACATGGCTTGCAAGAGCGCATGTATGACGAAAAGGGTGCAGGCCCGCTGCCAGGTCGAGCATTGGGCTGAAATATGCAACATTGGTTAATAAAGACGATGAATGCGAGGAGCGTCCCATGTCCGCCGCCTCAGTCGAAGATCACGCGTGGGCCCGAATCGTCACCGACGCTCCTCAGCACCGCCCCGTACGCGTCGCGTTGTGTTACGAACCGGCCGACGATCCCGGCGCTGTGCGGTTCTCCTTCGCCAGCGGACGGGACTGGACCTTTCCGAGGGAAGTGCTGGAGACCGGCCTGCGCTCGCCCGTGCGCGAGGGCGATGTGGAGGTCTGGCCGTGCGGCCGGGCCCAAGCGGTGGTGGAGTTCCACACCGCGGACGGGGTGGACGTCCTCCAGTTCGACACCAGGGCGCTCACCCGCTTCCTGACCCACACCTACGCGGCCGTCCCCACCACGACCAGCTGACCCCGCGAACGCCAGTGGCCGCACCCCCGCCGGAAGGCGAGCGGCGCGGCCACGGTCACCGCACCCCGAAGGGGCGCGGTGACGGACGTCAGACGCGGGACAGTTCGCGGTCCTCGTCGCCGCCCGAGGAGTCCTGCAACAACTGCTGGAGCTTCTCGCCCTCGACATCGACGTTGGGCAGGCCCCGGTCCAGCCAGCGCGGCAGCCACCACGCCTTGTGACCGAGCAGGGCGAGCACCGCGGGCACGATCGCCATCCGGACCACGAACGCGTCGAAGAACACCGCGATCGCCAGACCGAAGCCGATCATCATGACCATCTGCTCACCGGAGCCGATGAAGCCCGCGAACACCGCGATCATGATCACCGCGGCTGCGGTGACCACCCGGGCGCCGTGCTTGAAGCCGGTGACGATGGCCTCGCCCGGCCGCTCCCCGTGGACGTACGCCTCGCGCATCCGCGTGACCAGGAAGACCTCGTAGTCCATCGCCAGGCCGAAGACCACACCCACCATGAAGATCGGCATCATCGACATGATCGGGCCGGGCTGCTCCACGCCGAAGATGTCGGCGAGCCAACCCCACTGGAAGACCGCGACGACTGCGCCGAGCGCGGCGACGACGGAGAGCAGGAAGCCGAGCGCCGCCTTCAGCGGTACCAGGATCGACCGGAAGACCAACACCAGCAGCAGGAACGCGAGTCCCACGACCAGCGCGAGGTAGGGCATCAGGGCGTCGTTCATCCGCTGCGAGAAGTCGATGTTCATCGCGGTGGCCCCGGTGACGAGCACCTCCGCTCCCGTGTCGGACTTCAGCGCACTGCGCGCATCGCGGATGTCGTGGACCAGGTCCTCGGTCTTCACCGACGACGGCCGGTCCTTGGGGATGACGGTGACGATCGCCGTGTCACCGGTCTTGTTGAGCGGGCCCGGGGCCACCGCCGCCACACCGGGCAGCTTTTCCACGGTGTCGCTGACCTTGTCGACCGCGCTCTGCGGGTTCTCGCTGCCCTTGGCGTTGACCACCAGCATCAGCGGACCGTTGAAGCCGGGGCCGAAGCCCTCGGACAGCATGTCGTAGGCCCGGCGCGGGCTGGACTCGGTGGACTGGGAACCCTCGTCGGGCAGGCCGACCTTCAGCGAGCCCACGGGGATCGCGATGACACCGAGACCCACCACACCGGCGAGCAGCACGGCGACCGGGCGGCGCAGTACGAAGCGCGCCCAGCGGACGCCGCCGTTCTGCTTCTCGGCGACCTCGCCCTCGGCAGCGGTGCCGCCATTCTTGGCGTTCTTGCGGACCTTGCGTCCCATCACCTTGTCGCCCGCGAAGCCCAGCAGTGCCGGGATCAGGGTGATGGCGATGACGACGGCGATCACGACCGTGCCGGCGGCGGCGAAGCCCATCTTGCTGAGCATCGGGATGTTGACGACGGCCAGGCCGACCAGGGCGATCACCACGGTCAGACCGGCGAAGACGACGGCCGAGCCCGCGGTGCCCACCGCACGTCCGGCGGCTTCCTCGCGTTCGCGGCCCTCGGCCAGTTCGGCACGGTAGCGGGAGACGATGAACAGGGCGTAGTCGATGCCGACCGCGAGGCCGATCATCATCGCCAGGGTGGAGGTGGTGGAGCCGAGGTCGAGCGTCTTGGCGAGCGCGGTGATCGTCGAGATGCCGATGCCGACCCCGATGAGGGCGGTGATCAACGGCAGGCCGGCGGCGATCAGGGAGCCGAAGGTGATGACCAGGACCACCGCGGCCACCGCAATGCCGATCATCTCCGCGGAACCGGTCTCCGGCTCCGCCATGGAGGCGTCACCGCCGATCTCCACGGTCAGCCCCGCGTCCCGGGCGCCTTCGCCGGTCTTCTCCAGCGCGTCACGGGTCTCGTCCGTCAACTCCATCGAGTTGACCTTGTAGCTGACCGAGATGTACGCGATCGAGCCGTCCTCGGAGACCGCGTCGGCGGTGTACGGGTCGGTGACGGACGCGACCTGCGGCGAACCGGACTTCAGCGCGGCGACCGCTTCATTGACCTCGGTCTTGTGCTCTGCGTCGGTCATCTTCTGGCCCGCGGGGGCCTTGAACACGACACGGCCCGTTGCACCGTCCGCACTCCCACCGGGGAAGCGCTCTTCCAGGAGGTCGAAGGCCTTCTGGGCCTCCGTGCCGGGCATCGAGAAGGAGGCTTCGGTCGGCTTGGCCGCGGCGGACGCACCGACTCCGGCGAGTACGAGGAGGGCGACCCACAGCAGGACGGCTATGCGACGGCGCCGGAAGGCGAGCCGTCCGAGTTTGTAGAGGAACGTGGCCACGAGGGCTTACTCCCATTGGTGTAGAGACGACAAAGGGCATGGGGAGCCGGCCCGACGACGAGAGCGGCGCACGTCAGGTGCTGCGGTGATACCGAGCGGAGGGTGGGGACCCCGGGGAAGTCGTGGGGGGGGCGGGGCCGGTGTCCTGGGGAAGGGCACCGGGCTCGTTCAGGAGCGAGTCATGAACGACGCCCGTGGGACGGAACACACGGTGAAGGCCGACAGGACTCACCGAAGCGGCGGCGCTGACACCGTTGGCAGAGCAGCCGAGGGGTTGGGGTCGACACGGACGGGTGGGGGAGAGCGAACCCTGTGGGGCAGGGGTCGCCGAGGTCCGGTCGAACGGAATGCGGAGGTGCGGGGCTGGGTCGTGTCCTGTTGTGTCCCGCGCCCGTGCACCGGGCGGGGTCGAGGACGGGGGCCGGGAGCGAGGCCCCCGGTCCGGTGGCACGCCTTCTCGGTGGGGTGCACCGAGTGGCGTGGCCGGGGTGGGAACGGAGCAGGGTCGACATCATCAGACCCCCAGCGCCGGCAGGACCACGGCATCGATGTACTGCCTGGTGTACGCCTTGTCGGGATGCTGGTCATCGATGATCAGGCAGGAGAACAACGCCCCCACCAACATATGTGCGACGAACTTGACCGCCGGATTGGCGGCGCTGACCTCACCGCGCTCGATGGCCCTGCGCACGATGGCGTCGAGCTCGCGCTTCTCGGGTTCGATGAGTTGCTCGCGCAGCGCCTCCTGGAGGTCCGGATTGTCGTGGACGGCCTGGATCAGCCCGCGCAGCAGCGCCGAGTCCCGCTCCAGCTTGGAGTCGTCCGTGCGCGCGAGGATCTCGTAGAAGTCACCGCGCAGGGAGCCGGTGTCGATCTCGTCGAGCCCGGGCGGCTTGGTCTGGTGGAGGGCCCGGGCCACCAGTTCCGGCTTGCTGTGCCACTGCCGGTAGAGGGTGGCCTTGCTCGATCGGGTCCGGGCGGCGATGGCGTCCATCGTCAGTGCGTCGTAGCCCACCTCGGCGAGCAGATCGAGCACTGCCTCGTACAGCTCTGCCTCGCGCTCGGCGGTCAACCGGGTGCGCATCGCCATGGTGGACCTCCCCCCAAATGCCGAACGAAACGGTTTCGTACACCTCCAAGTTAACCCACCCTTCCCCGCGAAACGAAATCGTTTCGCTTGTGTTCTGGGTCACCGAACGATCCCGGCCGGACCGGCGAACTCATTCAGCCAGCGGCCAGCACGAGAGGGTGCGACACCTCCCCTCCGCGGAGAAGGTCACCTCCCGGCACAGGGCGCGGCAACGGCACCGGGCAGGTGCACTCCGGCCCCACGAGTTGCCGCATCCCGAGCCCCCGGAAAGGATGGGGGAAGTGAGCGACGACGTGGCATACCTCCGCTTCCCGCACCTCCACGACGACCTGCTGTGCTTCGCATCCGAAGACGATCTGTGGGTCGCGCCCCTCGTGCCGGAGGGCCACCGGCCCGGCCGCGCCTGGCGGATCACCGTGGACCGGACCCGGATCGGGCACCCCCGCTTCTCCCCCGACGGTCGTCACATCGCGTACACCAGCTGGCGCAGTCTGGATCCGGAGGTCCATCTCGCACCGGTCGACGGTGGCCCGGCCCGCCGGCTGAGCCACTGGGGCTCGGCCGACACCCGGGTCTGCGGCTGGTCGCCGCCGGATGCCGAGGGCCAGAGCCAGATCCTCGCGGTCTCCTCGCACGGGCAACCGTTCTCGTACTTCTCCTGGGCCTACTGCGTACCCACCGACGGGGCTCCGGGGGCGAAACTGCCGTGGGGGCCGGTGTCGGACATCGCGGTCACCGGCACCAACGGCGACAGGCGCACCCTGTTGCTGACGGGCAAGCCCCCGCACGAACCCGCCTCCTGGAAGCGCTACCGCGGCGGGGCGACGGGCCGGCTGTGGCTGCACGGCGAGCGGCTGTTGTCCGAACTCGAAGGCCATCTCGACTGCCCGATGTTCGTCTCGGGTCGGATCGCCTTCCTGTCCGATCACGAGGGGATCGGCAATCTGTACTCCTGCCTTCCCGACGGCAGCGATCTTCGGCGGCACACCGACCACGACGCGTTCTACGCCCGCCATGCGTCCAGCGACGGCCACCGCGTGGTCTACCAGTGCGCGGGCGAGTTGTGGATCGCCGACGACCTGCTGTCCCCAGAGGCCGTACCGCGCCGGCTGACGGTCGAACTGGGCGGCACCCGCGCCGGCCGACGCCCGTACCAGGTGCCGGCCGCCAACCACGTGGACGCGGTCTCGGTGGACACCACGGGCCGGGCCAGCGCCATCTCCGTACGCGGCAGTCTGTACTGGCTGACCCACCGTGACGGTCCGGCCCGCACGATCGCCGACACCCCGGGCGTACGGGTGCGACTGCCGGTGATGCTCGGCACGGGCGGACAGGTCGCGTACGTCACCGACGCGACCGGCGAGGACGCGATCGAGGTCGCCTATCTGCCCCGGGCCAGCGGGGACCGGCTGCCGCGGCGGTTGGCACCCGGAGCGCTGGGGCGGGTGCTGGAGTTGGTCTCGGACCCGGAGGGGGAGCGGCTGGCGATCGCCTCGCACGACGGCCGGCTGCTGCTCATCGACGCGGGCGAGGACACCAGCGGCGATACGGCACAGGCGACGGGCACGGTCACCGAACTGATCCGGTCGCTCAACGGGCCCGTACGCGACCTCGCCTTCTCCCCCGACGGTTCCTGGCTCGCCTGGGCGCAGCCGGGCATCGGCCGTTCCCTGCGACAGATCAAACTGGCCCGGATCAAGGACCGTACGATCGTCGACGTCACCAACGGCCGCTTCGAGGACGAGAATCCCGTCTTCACCAGCGACGGCCGCTATCTGGCCTTCCTGTCCTGGCGCGGTTTCGACCCGGTGTACGACGTCCACACCGGGGACCTCTCCTTTCCACTCGGCTGCCGCCCCTATCTCGTACCGCTGTCGTCGGCGACGCCGTCGCCGTTCGCGCTCTCCCCTGACGGACGGCCCGCAGCCGGCGGTCTGGACCCGCTGGACGACGTGCCGTCGGCGTCCGACGAGCCGGCGGGTGCGGTGACCGTCGAGATCGAGGGGTTGGAGAGCCGGGTCACCCCGTTCCCCGTGTCCGCGTCCAAGTACTCGGAGCTCCATCCCGTCAGCGGCGGCGGTCTCGTCTGGCTGCGCTGGCCCATCTCGGGCGCCCTCGGGGAGACGTTCGCCAATCCCGCGGACACCTCGGGCCGGCCGACGCTGGAGCACTTCGACATCTCCAAGGCGCGTCGGATCGAACTGGTCGACCACCTGGACTGGTTCGCGGTGAGCGGGGACGGCAGCCGACTGGTCGTGGTGGACGAGGACGAACTGCGCGCGGTCCCCGCCACCGAGGCGGGTGACGGCGACTCCACCGTCTATCTGGACCTCCGTCGCATCCTGCACGAGGTGGATCCGGCATCGGAGTGGCGGCAGGCGTACGAGGAGGCGGGGCGGCTGATCCGGGCCTACTTCTGGGAACCCGGCATGGGAGGCGTCGACTGGGACGCGGTCCTCGCCCAGTACCGGCCGCTGGTGGAGCGGGTCGCCGCACCGGACGAGTTCGCCGACCTGCTCCGGGAGGTGCTCGGCGAACTCGGCACCTCCCATGCCTATGTCGCCCCCGCCCGCCGCAACGAGGGACCCCCGCACTACCAGCGGCCGATGGGGCTGCTGGGCGCCAACCTGGTCTGTCGGGACGGGCAGTGGGTGGTGCAGCGCATCCTGCCGGGCGAGTCCTCCGACTCGAAGGCGCGCTCACCGCTGGCGGGGACCGGCATCCGGGAGGGCGCGGTCATCACCCATGTGGACGGACGCCCGGTGGACGCGGTCTCCGGCCCCTTCCCCATGCTGGCCGCCGCGGGCGGAACGACGGTGGAGCTGACGTTCAGGTCCGCCGAGGGCGGCTCGCGCCGGGTGGCCGTGGTGCCGCTCATCGACGAACGGCCACTGCGCTACCAGGACTGGGTGGCGAAGCGGCGCGAAGTGGTCCGGGAGTTGAGCGACGGGCGGTGCGGCTACCTCCACATCCCCGACATGGGCGGCTCGGGCTGGGCCCAGTTCAACCGGGACCTACGGCTGGAAGTGGCCCGCCCCGCGCTGATCGTCGACGTACGGGGGAACGCCGGCGGCCACATCAGCGAGTTGGTGGTGGAGAAGCTGACGCGGAAGATCCTCGGCTGGGACCTCACCCGGGACGCCCAACCCGTCTCGTACGCCTCCCACGCACCCAGGGGCCCGGTGGTGGCACTGGCGGACGAGGCGACCTCGTCGGACGGAGACATGATCACCGCGGCCTTCAAACTGCTCGGGCTGGGGCCGGTGGTGGGATGCCGGACCTGGGGCGGGGTGGTGGGGATCACGGGACGCCACCAGTTGGGCGATGGCTCGGTGATCACGGTCCCGATGAACGCGGCCTGGTTCGAGCAGTACGGCTGGGGGATCGAGAACCACGGTGTGGCACCTGACCTGGAAGCGCTGCGCACTCCTCTGGACTGGGCGGAGGGGCGGCACGCGGGACTGGACGACGCGGTGCGGCTGGCCCTGGAGATGCTCGCGGACCAACCTGCGGCCACCCCTCCCGGATACGACCATGTGCCGGACCGCAGCCGGCCGAAGCTGCCGCCGAGGCCGCCGAGACCGCCGAGATCAGTCCGTTCGGGCGGTTGAGACCGGGCGGCCCCTGTTACGGGCGCCCCGGCACGCACCGCCCCCGCCCATATCGGGTTCCCGGCCGCCCGTTCCGGGTGCCGTGACGCCTTCGCTCCCCCCGCAGCCCTTCGCCGTACGGCACCGACCCGCACCTGTTGGCGAACTCCCTCGCCACGGCGTCGCGAAGGCGCACCCGCCCGTGTGGGGGCGGGTGCGCCTCGAAGCGCTACTGGTCAGCAGCCGGTTCAGGCAGCCGGGTTGGGGCGCCGGTTGGGCGGCTCCTGACGGGCCGGGTTCTGCCGAGCCGGGTCCTGACGGGCCGGGTCCTGGTCACGGCGCTCCCGGCCGTCACGGCCGCGCTCCGGAGACTCGTCCCTCTCCCTGCCCGCAGCCTGCTTCGCGTGCTGCCCGAGCTCCTGCGCCTTGTCCTGGAACTGGTCCTTGATGCCCATGTGAGTCACTCCTGAAAGGGGTGCGGAAAGAGCGGGACATTGATGTCCCCGGGGCCGGGAGTGGCCCCGGCTCAGACTCTTCCACGACCGGACATAGCTCGCATTTCGATCAACTACGCTCCGTGCGCAACGCCTCGTCCGCCGCCCCTCCCGCACCCACGAGCCCCTTGCCCACACCGGCCAACCGCGGCTCAAAGCGCCGGACCTCGCGCTGCCCCACCAGCCCGATCAGCGACGGCAGACCTCCGCGCACCGACTGCATCCCGCGCAACCACCACTGCCCGTACACGTGCGAGGAGCGCCGCTCGATCCCGGCCACGATCCGGTCCACGGTCGGCCCCGGTGGATGGGTGCGGTTGGCGGGCCAGGGCAGCCGCCCGCGCAGTTCCCGCATCACCTCGTCCCGGTCCGCGCCGCGAACCATGTCGGTGTCGGTCCAGGACAGGTACGCCACCCCCACCCGTACGCCCCGATGGGCGACTTCGGACCGCAGGCTGTGCGCGAACGCCTCGACGCCCGACTTGGATGCGCAGTAGGCCGTCATCAGGGGCGCCGGTGTGATGGCGGCCAGGGAGGCGATCTGGAGGAAGTAGCCGCGGCTCGCCACGAGCAGGGGCAGGAACGCCCGTCCGGTCACGGCGCTGCCGATGAGATTGACCTCGATCACCCGCCGCCAGGCGTCGGGATCGCTGTCCACGAACGGCCCGCCCGCGGCCACACCCGCATTGGCGACGACCACGTCGACCTTGCCGAACCGCTCCTTGACCTCACGGGCGACGCGATCCATCGCATGGTGATCCGTCACATCGACCTCCCACCAGTCGCTTTCACCGTGGAGCCGGTCCGACACGCCCTTGAGTCCGTCCGGCTCCAGGCCCAGGAGCGCCACCTTGGCCCCGCGCGCCGACAGTTTGCGGGCCAGGAGCTCCCCCACCCCACGGGCGGCACCGGTGACAACGGCCACCTGTCCCTCCAGCTCCATCCGGGGCCTCATGCGACCTCCTCCTGCGCCGCCGGCTCGGCCGGCCCGTCGGGCGGAGGAGCGATGACCCGCTTGCGGACGATCTCGTACTCCCCCAGGTCCACTTCACGGGTCTCCCGGCGGAACTCGCCGGTCGTCCCGGGCCAGAGCGTGGTGTTGCGACCGTTGGCATCGAGGTACCAACTGTCGCAGCCGCCCGTGCTCCAGACGGTCCGCTGCATCCGCTCCTGGACCCGACCGTTCCAGGCGCAGACCGCGGAGGGCTTGGGGTCCAGCGCGACCCGCCCCCCGAGGACGGTGAGTTGACGCAGGTAGTCGATCAGATAGTTCAACTGGGACTCGATCATGAGGATCATCGAGGAGTTGCCGAGTCCGGTGTTGGGCCCGATGAGAGTCATCCAGTTGGGGAACCCGGCGGCGGTCGCCCCGCGCAGCGACTGCACCCCCGCCTTCCAGGACTCGGCGAGGGTGACATCGTCCGCGCCAATCACCCGATCGGCGATCGGCATGTCCGTGACCCGGAAGCCGGTGCCGAAGACGATCACATCGGCTTCGGTCTCGGTGCCGTCGGCGGCGATCAGCTTCGAACCGCGCACCTCGGCCAGCCCGGACGCCACCACCTGCGCATTCGGTCGGGTCAGGGCCGGGTAGTAGTCGCTCGACAGCACCACCCGCTTGCACCCGATGCGGTACGAGGGGGTCAGCTTCGCCCGCAGCACCGGGTCCTTGACCGTGCGGGCCAGGTGCTTCCTCGCCACGGATTCGACCAGCGCCAACCGCCCTGGGTGCTTGGTGAAGGCGGAGACCTGCAACTCCCGTACGCCCCAGAGCAGCCCCCGGCGCACGGTGGCCGTCAGCGGAACCTGTCGGTGCAACCAGCGTTCGGGGGAGCTGATGTCGCGGTCCACCTTCGGCAGGACCCAGGCGGGAGTGCGTTGGAAGAGGGTGAGCGTCTCGACCTGCGGTTGGATGGCGGGCACGATCTGCGCCGCGGAGGCTCCGGTCCCCACCATCGCCACCCGTTTGCCGCGCAGATCGACCCCGTGGTCCCAGCGGGCCGAGTGGAAGACGGCGCCGGGGAAGTCGGCGAGACCGGGGATGTCGGGCGACTTCGGGTCGGAGAGGGGGCCGGTCGCGGAGACGACGACGTCGGCGGTGTACGTGCCCTGGCTGGTGTCGATCGTCCACCGCAGTTCCTCGCGGTCCCAGGTCATCGTGCGCACCTCATGGCCCAGACGCAGATGCGGACGGAGGCCGAAGGTGTCGGTCACCCGCTCCAGATAGGCGCGGATGTGTCGCTGGCCGGAGAAGGTGCGGGGCCAGTCGGGGTTGGGGGCGAAGGAGAAGGAGTAGAGGTGGGAGGGCACGTCACAGCAGCACCCGGGGTAGTCGTTGTCGCGCCAGGTGCCGCCGACCGATTCGGCGCGCTCCAGCACGACGAAGTCGGTGATCCCTTCGCGACGCAGCCGGACGGCGGCACCGAGACCGGCGAAACCGGACCCGACGATCGCGACCCGTACGTGCTGTTGCTGTTCGTGCTTCTTACGGCCCATGCCGCCTCCCACTGAACGCCACAACTGGACACCGCCGATACTGCCAGTAATCACTGGCACGATTGGAGCGTAGGGCAGCCTGCCTACCGAGCGGTAGGGGTAGGGCAGGAGGAGTTGCCGGCCGCACAGCCTAGGCTTCCCCCGTGGCAGAAGCACGCGAGTACCGCATGGAGGAACTGGCCGAAAAGGCCGGTATCACGGTGCGCACCCTGCGCTTCTACCGAGAGCGCGGCCTCCTGCCCCCACCCCGCCGCGCAGGACGAATCGCCTGGTACGGGGACCAGCACCTGGCCCGGCTGCGCACCATCACGGCACTCCTTGAGCGGGGCCACACCCTGAACGGGATCGCCGATCTGGCCAAGGCGTTCGAGAGCGGCCGGGACGTCGGTACGGTGCTCGGGCTGACCGAACCGACCGAAGAGACCCCCGTACGGCTGACGCCGGAGGAGTTGGCCGACCACTTCGAGGGGGAGGTCACCCCGGAGAACCTGGCGAACGCACTGTCCCTCGGCTATCTCACCGTGGACGGCGGCGAACTCGTCCACATCAGCCGTCGACTGCTGGACGTCTCCGCGGCCCTCGTGCGCCGTGGAGTGCCGCTGTCGGTGGTCCTGGACGCCGGACAGCGCGTACGGGCCCACGCCGACGCCCTCGCCGAACTCTTCCTGGAGATCGTCGCGGAGCATCCGGTCACGGGCGGTGCGGAAGCACTGCGCCCACTGGCGAAGAGCGTGGTGGACGCCGAACTGTCGATGGCGCTGGACCGCAGGCTAAGCCCGGACGGAGTCCCGCCCGGGCCCGCACCCGCCGACGAGAACGATCAGCCCAGGTCGTAGACGACGGTCACCGGAGCGTGGTCCGACCAGCGCTCCGGATGGGTCTCGGCCCGCTCCACGAACGCCTTGACCGCCAGGGCGGCCAACCGCTCGGTCGCCACCTGGAGGTCGATGCGCCAGCCGGAGTCGTTGTCGAAGGCCCTCCCCCGGTAGGACCACCAGGTGTAGGGGCCCTCCTGGTCGGGGTGGAGCGCCCGGACCACATCCACGTACGCGCCCTCGGCATAGACCTGCGACAGCCACTCCCGCTCCTCGGGGAGGAAGCCGGAGTTCTTCCGGTTGGAGCGCCAGTTCTTGAGGTCGGCCTCACGATGGGCGATGTTCCAGTCACCGCAGACGACGACCTCGCGCCCGTCCTGCGCGGCCCGGGCCCTGAGCTCGTGGAGGTACGGCAGGAACTCGCCCAGGAACCGCATCTTCTCGTCCTGGCGCTCCGTGCCCACCTCGCCGGAGGGCAGATAGAGACTGGCGACGGTCACGCCCGGCAGATCTGCCTCGACGTACCGCCCGCTGCCGTCGAACTCCTGCGACCCGAACCCGACCCGCACCTCATCCGGCTCGCGCCGCGTGTACAGCGAGACGCCCGCACGCCCCTTCGCGCCCGCGGGTGCGTGAGCGGTGTGCCAGCCGTCCGGTTGCCGCACGCCCTCCGGGAGCTGCTCGGGCTCAGCCCGCACCTCCTGGAGGCAGATCACATCGGCCTCGGTGGCCGCCAGCCAGGGCACGAAACCCTTCTTCGCTGCGGCCCTGAGGCCATTCACGTTCACGGACGTCACGGTGAGCACACCGGGCTCCTCTGGTTCACGGGCGGCTGGGGGCTGCCACCGCGCTGCGGAACGCCCACGGTGCACACCCCGGCACCCTACCCATCCGGCCCACCCCGCCCGTACACCCCCAAGACGTACGATCACCTGCATGGATGTACGTTCGGTCCGGTTCGACCACCCCGATGCCGTCAAGCTCAACGACGAAGTCCAGCTGGAGTACGTCCAGCGGTACGGAGACGGTGAGGGCGACGAGACCCCGCTCGACGCCTCGATGTTCCAGCCGCCGAGTGGCACGTATCTCATCGCGTACGACGACGAGGGCCACCCCGTGGCGACCGGCGGCTGGCGCAGCCAGGACCGGAACGACGAGGGTTACGAGGACGGCGACGCCGAACTCAAGCGGATGTACGTCATAGTCGAGGCACGCGGCCGGGGGCTCGCACGGCAGATGCTCGCCGCGCTGGAGGCGGACGCCCGGGCGGCGGGTCGTACCCGCATGGTGCTGGAGACCGGCGACCAGCAGCCGGAGGCGATAGCGCTGTACGCGTCCAGCGGCTACCGCATCTCGGAGAAGAAGTTCGGACACTACCGCGCCTACGAGAGCAGCCGCTGCTTTGTGAAGCCGCTCGACTAGGGCCCGACGACCCGGCCCGCCCGGAACTGCGCCCGCCGGCGCGGCGCAGCCCGGGCAGCGGACCGCGGCTCGTGGACCGCGGCTCGTGGACCGCGGCTCGTGGACCGCGGCTCGATCAGATGTCGATCACCCGGTAGGCGATGGTGTACACCCCGCCGGAGCCCTCCAGCGAGCGGTATTGGATCTCGTTGTTGAACTCGTTGCCGCGCACCAGGGTGGAGCCCAGCTTGTCGTTGCCGCTGGTCGAGTCGTAGTCCCAGAGGGTGAGCGTGCGGGACTCGTTCTTGCCGAAGACCAGGGCATCGTTGCCGTTGCCGTCCTCAAGGGAACGCCAGTAGTTCTTGCCCATGGTCTGGTAGCTGACGCCGCCGGGCCACACCTTCACATGGTTGCTGTTGCTGTCCGTGATGTTGAGGTACGCCTCGTCGTGGCCGCCCTCGCTGTTCGTGTGACAGGTCAGCCCGACCAACTCGATCCGCACCTGGTCGATGGGGTTGGCCTGGGCGGTACCGGCCATGCCGCCGAACGTGCCGAGGGCCAGCAGGGCGGCGGCGGTCATCCGGGCGGTCCTGGTCATACGCATGGGTGGTTCCCCCTTGGTGGTGTCACATCGCTGATGTGCGCTGACGGTGTGTCGGCCCCGCCGCAGCGGCCGGGCCGAGTGCCGTTCCCCCGGCACGACCCCTACTGTGCCGGGCCGGAACGAGCGCGTTCTACGCGCGTTCCACTCAATGGGACAGGGCTCAGTGCAGCAGTACGGGAGGCAGCTCCACCGACGCCCCCGCACCGAGGGCCAACCCCCGGGTGATCGCCGCACCCGCCTCGGCGACCGCTTGCGTCACCGCCTCCAGCCGCCGCCCCACCGGCACCATCGCGGCGAGCGCGGCCACCGTCCGCCCCTCCGGCGAACGCACCGGCAGCGCCGCACAACACACCCCGGGCACCACGTCCTCACGATCCAGCGCGGCCTGCGGCCTGGCACCACCGCTGCGCAGGGCCCGCCCGGCGGCGGTGTCCAGGGGAAAGCTCATCCCGTCCCGCACCGGTACCAGCGGCTCCACCTCACCCGGTATGGAACTGACCGTCAGCGCGAGATCGTCCCGCAGCACGGTCAGCACGGCGCTCGCACCGGTGGCCGCCCGCAAGCGGTGCAGCGGAAGTCGTGCGGCCAACCGGAGCCCGGGGTGGGGCTGCCAGGCGTGGCCTATGCGGTAGAGCTGGCTGCCGACGCGATAGCGGTCCCCGTGCCGTTCAACCGCACCCACCGCGATCAACTGGTCGAGCAGCCGGTGTGCCGTGCTCTTGGGCACCCGGCACTCCCACGCGAGTTCGGTCACCCCGGCACCCTGACCGTGCCTCCGCAACGCCTCCAACAGCGCGAACGCCCCCTCGACCACCCCTCGTCCGCGCGTCGGACGCAACGCGTCCCCCGTGGCCGCCACCTGGGACGCACCCGGTTGATCTGCCGACCGGTCCCCGCATAGACCGTCCGTTCCCGGTTCGTACGAGGCATCGGCAGCTGTCCTAAGCCCTGCACGATCACTCGGAACGGGTCTCTCAGGACGTGAGTGCGGACGCATGGGTGTGTGCATCGGTCCCCCCGGACTGCTCGCTCCCGGCCGTTGCCCCCCAATGGCACGGCTTCGGGCACGAGGGAGAACGATGCCGTACGGGCACCCGTGCGTCGAAGCCTTTGCGATCCGGCGGCGCGCCGCGCTGGCCCCTCCCTCGGGCTACGTACCGCGCTGGCACCAACCGTGCGGAACGGGCCCTTCAGCAAAGGCCCGCTGCCATACTCGCCCGATGCCAGAGGCGAGCAGAAGATCCGGCCTCCATCGCGCCGGACTGCGCTATTTCCACGAGATAGAGAATCGACTCACGGGAGTGTCAGGGCCGGGCGTACCGCCCGACAACGAAGCGGGGGTCATCGGCTGGGGCACGTCCTGGCGGATGCAGGGCTATTTGATGATGGCCCAGAGCACGGGCAACACCGCCTATGTCGAACGGCTCGCCGACCTCATCGACCAGGTGCTTGAGGCCCGCGACGAAGTCCGCGGCATCGAGGACCACCGGGGCGAGAGCGGCCCGGTGTGGAGCACCGCGGGCAAGTTCACCGCCGCGACGGCGATCATCCCCGACACCGACGGCCACCCCGCCCTCGCGGTGACGGTCTGCCCGCCCCACGCCAAAACGGCCCGGGTGACCGTTCAAGCCGAAGACGACGACCTGTTCTCCATCACCGTCACCGGCCCACCGCAACGCAAGAAGTCGGGGGTCATCAGCCTCGGCTTGGACCCCTTGGGCGAGCGCAGTGCGGACCGGCTGATCTACGAGGCGTACATGCAGCGCACCGGAGTCACCGCCCGCCTCCTCCCCCGCGATAGTGGCGCCCCGTCCGCAGGGCCGAGACGGGCCCGACCGGGCACCTATCCCGTACGCCCGGCCATGGTGTCGCTCGCCGCCCAAACCGGCATGATCGCCTACCCCATGGCCGGTCTGGCGCGGCTCGCCAGGGAACACCCGGCGCTGGTCCCCGACTCGGTAGCCAAGCGGGTCCCGACCTATCTGGAGGCGGCCGAGCGAGCGGTGCGCGCCCATGACGAACAGTGGGACACCACCACGGACGGCCGCGGCTTCTACCGCTGGCTCCCCGACGAGCCGGTGTCGTTCGCGGGTGCGGAACTGCCGACGAACGAGTTCCTCGCCATGGGCCGCACCCTGGTCCAACTCGCTCTCGCCACGGGCGCCGAGGAACACGTCGAACGCGCCGCCGCCATGGCACGCGCCTTCCACACCGACCTCACCATCAAGGACGGAGTGGCCGACTGGCCCTACTGGCCCAGCTTCGGACGCGTCTACCGGGGGTGGCAGGCCACCGGCTCCCCCAAGGCGGACGGCTCCTACGTACGCCCCTCGTACGCCCCGGTCACCGTCCCGGAAGACGTCACCCACTCGCTCATCGACATCGACTTCCTCTGCCTCTACCACGACGCCCCGGGGCTGCCGGAGGTGTTCACCCCATCGGACATGAAAGCGGTGGCGGCCACCTTCACCCGTCAGGTGGTGGAGCGCCGCAGACTGCGCCCCCGGATGCGCCACGACGTGGGAGGCACCGGCAAACCGGGCACGGACCGCCAACAGGCCCATGTAGCAGGCTGGTTGCCACTCACCCGCTGGTCCCCCCGAGTGGCCCGCAAGGTCCGCGCCATCCAACCGGAACTTCCACCACCGCCTTTGATGGGAGTGGACACCTACTGCGGCGCGCTGCTGGCCCGCTGGGGGTAAGCGACATCCCGTCAAACCACGGACAGTCAGAGCTGAGGTGCGAGAGGGGTCCAACGCGAAACCCCAGCAACGGCGAGGAGCACAGCCACTCCGCTCCCGGCCACTGACGGGATCACCAGCCCCATCACCTGGTGATCGAACAATCCGCTCGCCACCACGCACAATTCCGTGTCGGTTGACCGGGGCGGGGGGATAGATTCCGCCACGGGAGCGCGTGCACGCGCCGGGGTGGGGGCTGGGATGCGTGGACGAACGACGGTTTCGATGGTCATCGCACTGCTCGTCGGTGCCGTGCTCGGCGCGGCGGCCGTGTTGTTGGGGTCGAATGCACCGCTTGGATCAACGGCGTGGGCAGTGCTGTGCGTAGCGGGGCTGATGGGCGCATTTCTCACGGGCTTCGCTGCGCACAGGCGCAGTCTTCCTGCGGCCGGTCCCCAAGGTGCGTTCGGCGGGACGAACCCCACGGTTGCTGATGCTGCGGAGGCGGCTGCGACGGCAAGGACAACTTCTCCGAGCGGACCGTACTCAGTCGACACCGTGCGCTCGGAGCGTTCCACCGCGCTTCGGCCCACCGTTGCGATCGCCGTCTGTCTCGGTCTTCTGGGTGGGCTGTGGGCCCTGTGGCCCGGAGACGATGACGACCGCCGCCAGAAAGCCAGCACGCGCGACTCGTCGACGCGCCCCACGATGCCCGCCAGCCCGTCGAGCCCGTCGACGCCCGCCGTTGCCTGGCAGGTCCCGGCCACCGGGGACGGATACGCCGAGGGGCCCGGCGCGTGGGGGCTCGGTGACGTCGTCGTGCAGGGGCGGATCGACGGCCTCTTCGCCTACCGCGCTGGTGACGGCGCAGTGCATTGGACCCGGCCCGCACCGGCCCGCCAAGCAGTCTGCGCCATGAGCCGAAGCGCCCAGCAGGGCATCGGCATCATCGCGTACGGACGGCACGACAAGCCCTGCTCGACCCTGGTCGCCGTGCGCACATCGGACGGGAAGGAGCTGTGGCAGCGCACCCTGGCGGACGACGGACTCGTCGAACTCACCCTTGCCGTTGGCGGCTCCACTCTCGTCACTGCGGAGGACGGTGCCCTACGCGCGCGCTCCACCACAACGGGCACACAACAGTGGCAGCGCGTCCCGCCGCGAAGCTGCGAAGCCAGGGCCGTGGGCGCCACCGCCGCCCGTACGCTCCTCGTCGAGCAGTGCGGCAAGGGCGCACGGCTGATCGCCCTCGACACCCGTACGGGCAAGGAGCAGTGGGGCAGGCCGCTGCCCGTCGAGTCAGAAGTCGGCGCGGCCGTGATCTCCGTGGCGCCGGTGGTCGTCGCCGTGACGGAGGACGACCAGCGCGGTACCCAGGCCCTCCTCAGCTTCGACGACCGGGGTGCGCCGGTGGCCAGAGTGCCCATGTCCGGACCTGCGGGCCATCTCGTCCTCCCGGCGGGCGCGGGGCCTGCGATCGGGAACAGCGGTCACCCGGTCGTCCTCGGCGATCTGGTGATCACGCTCGCCGAGCGGGACATGTGGCCCGATGTGGTGGTCGCCCACTCCCTGAAGGATGGCCGCAAGGCGTGGGAGTACAGGGCAGGGGGCACCAGCATGTACGGCGTCGCCCGCGAGCCCGACGGCCGCATCGGGGTGCTGATCGGAGGAGGAAACTCCGCACATGTCGTCCTGCTCGATGCGACCGGCCGCGTGAAGGACCGGATCGCCCCGGACAACGGCACGGGGGCACTGCTCTCCATCAGCCCGGAGCTGATTCCCGTGACGGGTGGCCATGTCGTCGTCAACCACCAGTCGACGAGAGGGGAGCCGGGCATCTTCGCGATCCGCTGAGCTCTGAGCACCAACTGGCGATGCAATCGCCACCAGGAGAGGCACCCCGTATGCGACCGCTGGTGCTGTTCGACCTCGACAACACTCGTGGATCGGCAACTCGCGCTGATCGACGAGCGGGTGTCGACGAGCGGGTCGGCGGAGGAGGCAGAAAACCAGTGGAGCCGCACTCCCGTGTGCCGCTACCGTGCTCCCGCCCGCAGTCGCCGCCCCGTCAAGGACGTGCCGTTGTACACCAAGTGAGATCCCCCGAGCGCTGAACCGTCGCGCGTCGCACCTGTGCGCCGCGCTCCTTTTCGCTGCGGTCTTCTCACTGGAACCGGTGTGTTTCTGTGTCCAACAACTGGGTGGTTGTGCCCACCTGCCTGCCCATCGTTCTCCGCCGTTGCCACAGGTGCGCCTCAGGGCGCTTCCGAACGAACGGCAAATTCCGTGTCAACGCGAACCACAAGCTGCTTGACGCCTGGCTCCTCGCGCTGTGCACCAAGTGCGGGGACACCACCAAGCTCACCGTCCTGGAGCGGATGCACGTGCGCTCCGTACGACCTGAGCTCCTGAACCTGCTCCACGACAACGATCCCGACCTGGCAGCCAAACTCCTCCGGGACCCGTTCGTGCGACGGCGCAATCGCATCGCCCTCGACTGGGACAACGCCTGGCGCCTCGACAGCGGCGGGCCGGATCGGCCGCATCGGCCGGAGGGTGAGGCGATCGAGGTCTCGGTCCGTTTCGCGGCGCGGATTCCCGTGCGGCCGGTGCGACTCATCGCGTCGGGCCTCGGCTTGTCGCGAGCCGAGGCCGAGGAACTGATCGCCGAGGGGAACATCGTGTCGACGGTCCGCCTGAGCGGCAAGCTCTCGGGCGACTTCACCTTCACGCTCAAGCGCTGAGTCCTTCCGGGCCCAGGGCCTGGCCGGCAGTTCCGAACCGCCGGCCAGACCCTGGTCCTGGGCTTCCGACGTGGTGAGTGGCGGACCCTGACCTGGAGCTCCACCCACCCGTTTCTTCGGAAGCGAGACACAAGGCGCAGCGGAAGTTGGGCAAGCATCTGGACGCCGAGAGGAAACCGAAGTAGCTACCGCACTTCCCTGCTGTAAAACGCCAAAGAGCCCCTGCCGGATCTCTCCGACAGAGGCTCTGAGCTGCGGTGGACCTGTGGGGATTTGAACCCCAGACCCCCTCGATGCGAACGAGGTGCGCTACCAGACTGCGCCACAGGCCCTTGCAACGAGTGAAACTCTAGCATCCTCATCCGCATGCCTGGAAATCCGTTCCCGGGCTGGTCACCAGGGTCCGGCTCGCCTCATTCGTTGGCTGCGCGGGGGCGCTCCTCGTCGGCGTACTGGTCGAAGAGGGGGGTGCGGCCCCGGTCGCGGGTGGTGCGGCGTGACGGTGAGGGCTGGCGGTTGGCGGGGTCGTCCGGGAGGGGGGTCGGGTCGGCTGTGGAAGAGCGGGCCGAACTCCAGGTCTCGGGGTCGTTCATATCGACTCCGGAGGTGGCTCGGGGTGCCACCGGGGCCGTCACGTACGTCGGCAGGGGAACGGGGACCGGGTCCCAACTGTCACCGCCGGCAGGGCCGCGGTCCCGCTGCTGGTCGACCCATTCCGCATGGTCCGTCTGTTCCACGAGCGCACGACGGCCGGCCTCCTGGGGGGAGACCGGTGCCGGCTCGGGCCGCGGTGCGGAGTCATCGCCGTGAGGGTTGTGGAGATGGTGAGAGCTACGGGCGTCGGGGGTCTCATGGCGGGACGAGGGCGGCGGCGTGGGCTGCTGCTGGCGGCGGGGCCGGGCACGCAGGCGGGCCGCCGCGGCTTCGGCGTGGCGGCGGTCCATCACGACCACGAATCGCCGACGCTCCTGGGTGCGCAGGTACATGATGTAGACGCTCAGCAGTACCGCCGGCACGGCCGGCACCCAGAGCAGACCGAGACCGCCCACCGCGGCGACGATCGCACCGAAGGTGAAGGCCAGGAAGAGCATCACGGTGGTGCGACGACGGCGCGCGAGGACCTTGCTGCGTCGCGCACGCTCGGTGGCGGCACGGCTCGGGCGCGGGCTCTGCCGAGCCGGGGCGGGCGGCTCGGCGACGGCCGGGGCTGGCGCCCTCACCTCCGTGCGGGGCGCGGCGAAGGCCCGGACGTCCACGGAACTCAATCGGTCCGTGACGACATCCGGGTCGACGTCGGAAGAGGGCTGCGCCTCGGTGCGATCCCGTAGCTCCTTGGCGTACCGGCGCTCCATCGCACCCCGTCCGGACAGCAGCCGGATGGCGGTGGAGAAGCGTTCCGTCGGACGAGCTTCGTTCAACTCGTCCTGCCTGCGGAGCCACATCGGCACCAGATAGGCGGCCCAGGCCCCGACGATGACTGCATAGATGAGGCCGCTGCTGCTCACGGTCACACCGTAGAGGGATTCTTGCAAGGGCATCCGCCAATTGGCCCGGTGTGTCGCCCGATCCCGCTGATATCACGGACTTTTTTGCGAATGTTCAGATCACAAGATGGTCACTCTGGAGAGTATTCGAATATCTGTTTTATTTAGCGCGGCGTTGCCGGTCGGGCCCGGTGCCAGCGGTGCAGCAGGCCGTCGGGGAGCTCCTCCGCGGTCAACGCGAAGACCAGATGGTCACGCCACGCACCGTCGATATGGAGATAGCGGGGGCGCAGTCCCTCTTCGCGGAATCCGAGTTTCTCCACGACCCGACGGCTCGGGGTGTTCTCGGGGCGGATGCAGACCTCCATCCGGTGCAGCCCGATCGCCCGGAAGCAGTGGTCGACGGCGAGGGCGACGGCCGTCGGCATCACCCCTCGGCCCGCGACCTCCCGATCCACCCAGTAGCCCACATGGCCTGAACACATCGACCCCCAGGTGATCCCCGCGACGGTCAGTTGTCCGACCAGACGGCCCCGGTACTCGATGACGAAGGGCAGCATCCGACCGGCGTTCGCCTCGGCACGCAGATGGCGGACCATTTGGCGGTACGTCGGGCGCTGTGCGATCGGGGCACCCGGAGCAGCGGGTGGAATGGTCGCTTCCCAGGGGCGCAGCCAGTCGCGGTTGCGCCGGTTGACCTCGCGCCAGGCTCGCTGGTCACGCAGCTTTATCGGGCGGAGGACCACATCGCCGTCCGCCAGCACCACCGGCCAGGACGTGTTCAGCTCGGGCTCCCGGCAGGTCTGGGGTGGTCGCCGCCGTGGAGTTGGTCCACCGCGTGCGACAGAAGTCGTTCCAGGACGGTGAGGCCGTCGCGCACTCCGCCGGTCGAGCCGGGCAGATTGACGATCAGGGTGCCGCCCGCCACTCCGGCGAGCCCCCGTGAGAGCGCCGCGGTCGGCGTCTTGGCCAGGCCGTGGGCACGGATGGCCTCCGGGATGCCGGGGATCTCGTAGTCGAGAACGGCAGCGGTGGCCTCGGGGGTGCGGTCGGTGGGTGAGATGCCGGTGCCGCCGGTGGTGAGGACGACGTCGTACCCCTGGGCGACCGCGGTGCGCAGGGCCTCGCGGACGGGGTCGCCGTCGGGCACCACCAGAGGTCCGTCGACGCTGAAGCCGAGCCCGGCGAGGCCCTTGACCAGCAAGGGGCCCGTGGTGTCGTCGTACACGCCCCGGGCGGCACGGTTCGATGCGGTGATCACCAGTGCTCGGCGCGTGGGCACGGGCGGCACGGGGGCTTCCGCGGCCGGCCCGTGACTGTGGCTGTGCACCTCGCCGGCGCGCGGGACCTGGCTCACGACCGGCTCCAGACCCCGGACTTGCCGCCCGTCTTCTCCTCCACGCGCACATCGGTGATCACGGCCGACTTGTCGACCGCCTTGACCATGTCCACGACGGTCAGGGCTGCCACGGACACGGCGGTCAGCGCCTCCATCTCGACGCCCGTTCGGTCGGTGGTCTTCACGGTGGCCGTGATCTCCACGGCGTCATCGGCGACCGACAGGTCGAGGGTGACGCCGGAGACCGCGAGCGGATGGCAGAGCGGAATCAGTTCGGGGGTCCGCTTGGCGCCCATGATCCCGGCGATGCGGGCGGTGGCCAGTGCGTCCCCCTTGGGAACCCCCTCGCCACGCAGCAGTTCCACCACGCGGGGTGACACCTGCACCCGGCCGCTGGCGCGTGCGGTGCGCGCGGTGATCTCCTTCTCGGAGACGTCGACCATACGGGCCGCACCCGCCTCGTCGATGTGTGTGAGCCTGGCTTGGCTACTCATGCTGGTGCCGTTCCCGGTCGGGGCCTGGGGGGCCTTCGGGGCGAGGAAGGGCCGCAGGGGCCCATGTGCGCAGACACGCTACTCCCCCTGGCCGGACGTCAGCCGAGGAGGACCACCTCCACCTGCGCACCGGACGCGACCGTCGTCACCGTCTCCGCCAGCACGATCAGGCAGTCGGCGTGGGCGAGCGCCGCGACCAGATGGGACCCGGAACCGCCCACAGGGGTGACGACGCCCTCGACCGGGTCGTAGGTGCCACGGAGGAACTGTCGACGGTCGGCAGGCGAGCTCAGGGTCCCGTCGGTGCGGAGGGTGGCGTGCACCCGGGGCCGGTGGAGGTCGTCCAGGCCCATGAGGGCCCGGATCGCCGGGCGCACGAACAGTTCGAAGGAGACGTACGACGAGACGGGGTTGCCCGGCAGCGCGAGCAGCGGGGTGTGTTCGGGGCCGATCGTGCCGAAGCCCTGCGGCTTGCCCGGCTGCATGGCGAGCGTACGGAAGTCGATCCCGCTGCCGGGCTCTTCAGCGTCCCCCACGGAGGCGAGGGCTTCCTTCACCACGTCGTAGGCACCGACGCTCACCCCGCCTGTGGTGACCAGGAGATCGGCGCGGATCAACTGGTCCTCGATGGTGGAGCGCAGTTCGTCGGCGTCGTCCGTGACGGCACCGACGCGGTACGAGAGTGCGCCCGCGTCCCGCGCAGCGGCGGCCAGCGAGAAGCTGTTGGAGTCGTAGATCTGGCCTTCGCCGAGCGTCTCACCGGGCTGGACCAACTCGCTCCCGGTGGAGAGCACCACGACGCGCGGCCGGGGCCGCACCCGCACGGTGCCGCGGCCGATCGCGGCGAGCAGCCCGATCTGCGGCGGCCCGAGGACCGTGCCCCGGGCGAGCGCGAGGTCGCCGGCGCGCACATCGCTGCCCCGGGTGCGAATGTGGGCGCCCGCGGTGACCGGCCGGTGGATGCGGACCTCCCCGGCGGCGCCCTCGGGCGCCGTCTCGGCCGGCAGCATGGTGGTGACGGCGCCCCGACCGGTGCCGCCGTCGGTCCACTCGACCGGGATCACGGCTTCGGCACCGGGCGGCAGGGGTGCACCGGTCATGATGCGGGCGGCTTGGCCCGGCCCCACCTCGGGTGGGGTTCCGCCGCCGGCCGCCACGTCGCCGATGACGGTGAGGACGGCGGGGAACTCCTCGGTGGCCTGCTCGACGTCGGCCGTGCGCACCGCGTACCCGTCCATCGAGCTGTTGTCGAAGGGGGGCAGGGCGACCGGGACGGTGATGTCTTCGACGAGGACGCAGCCCTGCGCCTCCAGGAGGTGCAGCTCGATCGGTTCGAGCGGGCGGATCGCCCCGAGGATGTCCTCCAGGTGGTCGTCCACCGACCAGATCGTGCTGCTCACCGTCGTTACATCTCCTCGGTCACATAGCTGCGCAACCAGCTTCGGAACTCGGGTCCCAGGTCCTCACGTTCGCATGCGAGTCTGACAATGGCCCGCAGGTAGTCGCCGCGGTCGCCGGTGTCGTACCGCCGTCCCTTGAAGACGACTCCGTGCACCGGGCCGCCGACCGTCTCGTCGGCGGCGAGCTTCTCGATGGCGTCGGTCAGCTGGATCTCGTTGCCCCGGCCGGGTCTGGTCTCGCGGAGTATGGCGAAGATCGCGGGGTCGAGCACATAGCGGCCGATGATCGCGAGGTTGCTGGGGGCGTCGGCCTTGTCGGGCTTCTCGACCAGGTCGGTCACCCTGACGACGTCCTCTTCGTCGGTGGCCTCGACACCGGCGCAACCGTAGAGGTGGATCTGTTCCGGCTCGACCTCCATGAGGGCGATCACGCTGCCGCCCTCCCGCTCCTGGACTTCGACCATGCGCGAGAGCAGGGGGTCGCGGGGGTCGATCAGGTCGTCGCCGAGGAGGACGGCGAACGGCTGGTCCCCGACGTGCGGGGCGGCGCACAGGACGGCATGACCGAGTCCGCGCGGGTCACCCTGGCGCACATAGTGCATGGTGGCCAGGTCACTGGACTCCTGGACCTTCTTCAGCCGGTTCTCGTCGCCCTTGCGGCTGAGCGCCTCTTCGAGTTCGTAGTTGCGGTCGAAGTGGTCTTCCAGGGGGCGCTTGTTCCGGCCGGTGACCATCAGTACGTCGGAGAGGCCGGCGGCCACCGCTTCTTCGACGACGTACTGGATGGCGGGCTTGTCGACGACAGGCAGCATCTCTTTGGGAGTGGCTTTGGTGGCGGGGAGGAAACGCGTTCCGAGGCCGGCGGCAGGGATGACCGCCTTGCTGATCCTGGGCTTCGACTGAGTCATGTTCGGCACACTATCCGGTGAGTATGGGCAGAAGATAAGCCTTCGGGCAACTTCCTTACGATAAAGGGACATACGAGAGGTTTATACGGATCTCATGGGACGTCATGTGCATGAAAATGATAGGGAGTCGTCGGCCATGAAGAGGACGTTGCGTCGAGAACTCCTCAGCGCTCGTGCCGCCCTCCAGCCCGGCGAGACAGGGCAGGCCGCGGAGCTGCTGGCGGGCCAGGCGCTGCGACTGCCCGAGTTGAGCGGAGCGGCCACGGTCGCGGCGTACGTCTCCATCGGACGCGAGCCCGGCACCCGGGCGCTGCTGGACGCGCTGCGCGAACGCGGGGTGCGCGTGCTGCTGCCGGTGTTGCTGGCCGACAACGACCTGGACTGGGGCGAGTACCGGGGCTCCGAAGCGCTGGTGTCCGCCGGACGCGGACTGCTGGAGCCCGTCGGGCCGGGGCTCGGCACGGATGCCGTACTGGAGGCGGATGCCGTGCTCCTTCCCGGGCTGGCCGTGGACGCCCGCGGAATGCGGCTGGGCCGCGGGGGCGGCTCGTACGACCGGGTACTGGCCCGACTCGCGGCGGCGGGCGCCCGGCCCGCGCTGGTGGTGCTGCTCTACACGCACGAGGTGGTCGAGCGGGTTCCCGTGGAACCGCACGACCACCCCGTGGACGCCGCCGTCACACCCGACGGGGTGCGACGCTTCACCGAAACCGTCAGGGACCGGCCTTCGGAGTGAGGGTGAGGGTGTCGACGGTGTTGGTGTCCACCGCCTTCGCACTGAAGGACCAGTCGAGCAGTTCGCCGTTGGCCCACTTGTCCGTCTGATCGGTGTAGTGGGCGCTGTAGGCGTGGCCGGATGCGCCGGAGAGGTTGATCCAGCGCGACTTGTCCCAGTCGCCGACGTTGACGACCATCCGCATCGACGGCACCCAGACGACCTCGTAGCCCGCAGCCGCGTTCCATCCGGTGGCGTTGACCGTCGCCTCGCCGCCGCCGAGGTTCCACGGCCCGCGGTTCAGGAGGTACTGGAGGAAGCCGGGGCCTTCGGTGCCGAGCGTCTGGTTCTTCAGCGTCAACTGGTGGAGCCGGCCCCAGCTCCAGCTGGAGATGTCCTTGCCCAGCTCAGCCGTGAGCTCCCAGCGGGCGTCCTCCATGGCCCGGGCGAACAGTTCGTCCCGGGTGTCGGTCGCCTTGTCGTTGCGGCTGGCGGGCGAGCGCCACCAGCTGTTCTTCTCGTCCTTCACGATCTTCCGCACAACCTCGAACCAGCGGTCGCCGCCGTCCGGCTGGGCCGAGTCCGCATCGCGCTGACCGCACTCGATGACCCGCTCCAACTCGTCCAGGGGCGCCGTGCTGTCCGCCGGGCGAACGCTCAGGCAATCGCCCTCGACCCGCATCTCCTTGGGCAGCTTGTTGCCGAACGCGAGCTTGAGGACGTGGCGCCACACCGCATTGAAGTACGCGGCGGCGGCCGAGTCGGGCTCCTGGTTGTAGTCCCAGGTCTCCAGCAGCTTCTGCGCCTCGCGGACGTACGGGTCCGAGATGTCGATCTTCAGCAGATAGGGGGTGAGGATCTTCGCGATCTCACTGGTGTTGTCCATCTGCATGGTGCGCATGTCTTCGGTGGAGATCTTGCCGCCGTCCCTGATCTTCGACTCGATCAGGTTGTTGATCCGCTGGCTGCGCGCACCGTAGCCGTAGTCCTTGGTCAGCAGGTGACCGTACGTCTCGGGGTCGATGACGGCCTGGTTGGCCGTGACGATGTAGCCGCGCTTCGGGTTCTCCTCGTACGGCATCTCGTCGAAGGGGATCGGGTCCTTCTTCCAGTCGTAGTCCGGATCCCAGCCGGGGGCGGGGACGATCCCGTTGCCCTTCTTGCGGACCGGGATCTTGCCGGGGGCCTGGTAGCCGATCTTGCCCTTGGTGTCGGCGTAGATGAGGTTCTGCGACGGCACCTCGAAGTTCTCGGCCGCGGCCCGGAAGGACTTGAAGTCCGTCGCACGGTTGAGGTCGAAGACGGCGTCCATCGTCTTGCCCGCTTCCAGGGCGGTCCATTTCAGCGCTATGCCGTAGCCGGTGGCGCGGTCGGGGGCGTCATTGGCGACCGGAGCCCGCTGGCCGACCTTCTCCAACTCGGTGCTGCGGTCGGAGACCAACGGGCCGTGGCCGGTCTCGCGGACGGTGATCGTCTTGCTCTTGCCGCCGGCCACCTTGATCACTTCCTTGCGGGTGACCAGTTCCTTCTGCTCGTCGCCCACCTGGTAGGAGTTGCCGCTCAGCTTCTCCAAGTAGAGGTCGGTGACGTCGGCGCCGAGGTTGGTGAGGCCCCAGGCGATGTCCTGGTTGTGGCCGATGACCACACCGGGCATGCCGGAGAAGGTGTAGCCCGCAGTCTGGAAGGTGCAGGCGTCGGAGACCTTCCGGCAGTGCAGACCCATCTGGTACCAGAGCGAGGGCAGCTGGGGTGCCAGGTGCGGGTCGTTGGCCAGCAGGGGCTTGCCGGTCGTCGTGTACTCGCCCGAGACGACCCACGAGTTGGACCCGATGCCGTTGCCGTTCGGGCCGAGCAGGGCGGGGATGGTGTCGAGGGAGTCGGAGAGGGCGGCGAGCTGGGAGCTCAGGCCCTCCGCTGCGTCCGTGGCGTCCGCGGGTGCGCCGTCGGTGCCTTCGGCCGGGGTGCCTCCGGCGTCATGGCCGAGCGTGCCATCGGTGCTGCCGTCGCCCGTGCCCTCGGCTCCGGACTCTGCGGTACTGCCACCATTGCCGTCGCTGTTGTTGCCGTTGCCTTCGTTGTTGCCGTTGCCGTCGTCGCGGATGTCACCCTTCGGCTCCGCCTCCGGGTCGAACTTCTTCGTGGCGGGATCGACGGCGCCGTTCTCCATGATCGGCTTGTTCTCGATGCGATATGGCGGATACAGATCCTTGATCTGCTTATCGTCGAGCCGGCTCGTCAACAGTGAACGGTCGATCTCCTCCTGCATGTTGCCGCGCAGGTCCCACGCCATCGCCTTGAGCCAGGCCACCGAGTCCACCGGGGTCCACGGTTCCGGCTTGTAGTCGTTGGTGAAGGCGAGCGCCGCGTACTCGAAGGAGATGTCCTTGCCCCCCTTGCCCTGGAGGTAGGCGTTCACACCGTCCGCGTACGACTGGAGGAACTTCTTCGTGTCGGGCGACAGCTTCTCGTCGTACTCCTTCTGCGCGACCTTGCGCCAGCCCAGCGTGCGCAGGAACGAGTCCGTCTCCACCTGGCCGGAACCGAACATCTCGGAGAGGCGGCCCGACGTCATATGACGGCGTACGTCCATCTCCCAGAAGCGGTCCTGGGCGTGGACGAACCCCTGGGCACGGAAGAGGTCGTCGTCACTGTCGGCGTAGATCTGCGGAATCCCGTAGTCGTCGCGCTTGACTTCGACCTCACCGCGAAGGCCGGGAATCTCGATGGTTCCGGTGGTTTGGGGGAAGGAGGCACGTACGGCGCTCACACCCCAGTAGCCGCCGTACCCGATCCCGCCCAGCAACGCCAGCACCAAGAGGATCACGAGCAGGCGGGCGCGTCGCCCCTTCTTCTTCTTGGGGGAAGAGGCGGTTGTGTTGGCGGGCATCGCTGTCCTTCGAGGCGCAGGCTGGTCCAGGAGTGCTGGGAGCAACCATAGGCGCAGCGTCGCGGCGCCCCTGACGCGGCATCCGAAATGCGTACCCCCCGGCCGGGCGTTTCCCATGGCTGCGGCCCTGTTGGCCATGATGATCTACGCGTCAAGGAAACGTTAAAGATTAGGTAAGGTAACGAAGTGTCGCCGCCCGGAGTAACGATCCGGCATGTAGAGGCGCGAGGGGAAGGATCGGCCACTGACTGTCCACGATCTCAACGAACTCCTGCTCGTCTGCTCGCTCGTGCTGCTCATCGCCGTTGCGGCAGTGCGGATCTCATCGCGCAGCGGACTCCCCAGCCTGTTGCTGTACCTCGGTATCGGCATCGCCATAGGGCAGGACGGCTTCTTCGACGTCAAGTTCAACAATGCCGAACTCACGCAGGTCATCGGCTATGCCGCCCTGGTGGTGATCCTCGCCGAAGGTGGACTCGGGACCAAGTGGCAAGAGGTCAAACCGGCCCTGCCCATCGCGGTGGCACTGTCGACCGTGGGCGTTGCGGTCAGTGTGGGAATCACCGCTTCCGCAGCCCACTACCTGGTCGGCCTGGAGTGGCGCCAGGCGCTGATCATCGGCGCCGTGGTGTCGTCGACGGATGCCGCCGCGGTCTTCTCCGTCCTGCGCAAAGTGCCCCTGCCGTCCCGGATCACCGGTGTGCTGGAGGCCGAATCCGGCTTCAACGACGCACCCGTGGTCATCCTGGTCGTCGCCTTCTCCGCGGCCGGCCCGGTGGACCAGTGGTACATGCTGGTCGGCACGATCGCCCTGGAGTTGGCGATCGGGGCGAGCATCGGATTGGCGGCCGGATTCCTGGGCGCCTTCGCGCTGCGACACGTGGCACTGCCCGCCTCGGGCCTCTATCCGATCGCCGTGATGGCGATCGCCGTGGTCGCCTACGCCGCGGGCGCGATGGCACACGGCAGCGGATTCCTCGCCGTCTACCTGGCCTCCATGGTCCTCGGCAACTCCAAACTTCCGCACGCCCCGGCCAACCGGGGATTCGCGGAGGGCCTCGGTTGGCTGGCCCAGATCGGCATGTTCGTCCTGCTGGGGCTGTTGGTGACCCCGCACGAACTAGTCGACGACTTCTGGCCCGCGGTCACGGTTGGGCTGGTGCTGACGGTCGTGGCCCGTCCGCTGTCGGTGTTCGTCAGCCTGTTGCCGTTCCGGCTGCCGCGCCGCGAACAGATCCTGCTGTCGTGGGCGGGACTGCGCGGAGCGGTTCCCATCATCTTGGCCACCATTCCGATGGTGAGCGGTGTGGAGGGCAGCACCCGGATCTTCAACATCGTGTTCGTCCTGGTCGTCGTCTACACGCTGGTGCAGGGGCCCACGCTGCCCTGGCTCGCCAGGGCGCTGCGGATCGGACCGGGCGCGCCGTCCGACCTGGGGGTGGAGTCCGCACCGCTGGAGCGGTTGCGCGGGCACCTGCTCTCGGTGTCGATTCCGGACGAGTCGCGGATGCACGGCGTGGAGGTCAGTGAACTGCGCCTTCCGCCGGGGGCCGCAGTCACGCTCGTCGTCCGGCAGGACAAGAGCTTCGTGCCGTTGCCGTCGACGGTGCTGCGGCGCGGCGACGAACTGCTGGTGGTGGCCACGGACCCGGTACGGGACGCGGCCGAACAGCGACTGCGGGCCGTGGGGCAGGGCGGGAAGCTGGCGGGATGGCTGGGGACCGGTTAGCCGGCCGGGCACGGCGAACACGGACCGGACGGACGTACGGGACGTGGCGGACGGCGCCCCGGGGCTGCGCCCGTGGGTGCCTGACGTCCTGGGGCGCGCGCTCGGGGCGGGGTGCCGGGGTGGCGCTGCGGAGTCGTCCGGCGGGGGTGGACGGGTGCGTCACGAGTGGTCCCTACGCAGGTGGCACGGGTGCGTTGTGATGTGGTGCGCACCGCTAGCAGAATCGTTCCTGCTGAACCGTCCCCACCTCGCCTGGGACCGCCAATTGTCGACTATCGACACCTTTGAAGATCCCTGTACGATGAGTGCACATCTGATCGACCACCTCTGCCTGACGCAGAGCTGGCGCGACCGTATGGCGGCCGAGAAGCCCTCCGCAGTTCGCAGTGGGGACCCGGTATCTACCGCAGTCCCGCGCGCATAGAGGACAGCTCTCGGTCGCTCCCGCCTCGCCATGGGAGCGCCCACCAGGCGGCAGAAAGGCACGGACCGTGGCATCCACGGTCACCACCGGCAAGCGTCCGGGCTACGGACAACTGCTGCGCACCCCGGGAGCCTGGAGCTTCCTGCTTCCCGGCTTCGCAGCCCGACAGCCCTTCGCGATGTTGACCATCGGCATCGTCCTGCTGGTACAGCACACCACCGGTTCCTACGGCAGCGCGGGAGCCGTCGCCGCCGTCACCGGTGTCTCCATGGCGATCTTCGCCCCTCAGAGCGGCAAACTCGCGGACCGTTTCGGCCAACGCGCCGTACTGCTGCCCGGCGTCCTGGTGCACGCCGCATCCGTATCGGCCCTCACCGCGCTCGCACTGGCCGACGCCTCCTTGTGGGTGCTGTTCGCCGCAGCCGTACCGGCTGGGGCGTCCGTCCCCCAGGTCGGCCCCATGGTGCGGGCCCGCTGGGCGGCCAAGCTCGACGGATCGCCCCTGATGCAGACGGCAGCCGCCTTCGAATCGGTGACGGACGAGTTCACGTTCGTCGTCGGCCCGGTGCTCGCGACGGCCCTGTGCACCGGAGTCCACCCGGCCGCCGGTCTGATCGCGGAAGCCGGACTGACCCTGGTAGGCGGCCTCCTCTTCGCAGCTCAGAAGCGCACCCAGCCGCCCGTACGCCGCTTCGAAGGCGCTGCGGGCACCGGGCGCCGGGTCTCTGCGTTCTCCATCCCCGGCGTACGGGTCCTGGTGGTCGCCTTCCTCGGCATCGGCTCGGTCTTCGGCGGTATGCAGGTCTCGCTCACGGCCTTCACCGAGGAGATCGGCAACCCCGGGGCGAACGGCCTGTTGTACGGGATCTTCGCCGCGGGCAACATGCTGGCGGGCGTCGTCTTCGGAGCCGTCGCCTGGAAGACCGGCCCACGCCGGCGGATGGTGATCGGGTACATCGGTCTGACGCTCGCGGCGTCGGTCCTGTGGACCATCGACTCACCCGCCCTGCTCGCTGTGGTCGGGTTGCTGGTGGGGCTCTGCATCGCACCGGCGCTGATCGGCGGCTACACGCTCGTGGAGCCGCTGGTGCCGGCGTCGGCGCGGACCGAGGCGTTCACCTGGCTGACGGGAGCGGTGGCCCTCGGCCAAGCGGCGGCCGTCACCACGGCCGGGCAGCTGGCCGACGCCCATGGGTCGGCCGCCGGCTTCGCGGTGCCGCTCGCGGGGACCGCGCTCGCCCTGGTCACCCTTCTCGCCCTAGGGTCACGACTGACACCGGCCACCGCCGGCACCACGGCCACGGGGCTCGTGGCAGCTCGTGGGGCGAGTGGGATGGATCACCGCACGCGAGTGACGGTGGACTGATTCAACGGAATACGTCACTATGGACCGTCGTTTAGCACTCATTGAGTGAGAGTGCCAGGAGGAAGACCAGTGCCGACCTACCAGTACCAGTGCACCGAATGCGGCGAGGGCCTTGAGGCGGTGCAGAAGTTCACCGATGACGCCCTGACCGTGTGCCCGAGCTGTGACGGACGCCTCAAGAAGGTGTTCTCGGCGGTCGGCATCGTCTTCAAGGGCTCCGGCTTCTACCGCAATGACAGCCGCGGCTCATCGTCGAGCAGTTCCACGGCCGCGTCGGGGAAGTCGTCCGATGCGAAGTCGTCCGACGCCAAGACCTCGGAGTCGAAGGCGAGTGCATCGTCCACCTCGTCGGCGTCTTCGTCTTCCGGTTCGACGTCGTCGTCCGGTTCCTCGACTGCGTCTTCGTCGTCTTCATCATCTTCGTCGTCTTCGGCGGCCTGACCGGACCGCTCCCACCGGTACGGCCGTCAGCTGGACCGGTCCGTACCGCGCTGCGGTTCCGCTACGCCCTGGGTCCTGCCGTACGCATACGGCGGGGCCCTTTGCGTGTCCGGGCGTAGGCGCGCTTGTCCGGAGGTAGACGCGCTTGTCCGGGCGGGGTCGAGTGCGTCCGGGCGGGGTGGCGCGTGTCCCGGCGGGGTCGCGTCGGCGGTCGGCTTCGGTGTGCTGGAGCGCCATTCCGGCCGCGTCCCCTGCGTCGATAGTGTGGCCGGCATGGCGAACACGAACGCAGAGATCGGCGTGATCGGTGGCTCCGGGCTGTACTCCTTCCTGGAGGACGTGACGGAGGTGCAGGTCGACACCCCGTACGGCAGTCCGAGCGACTCCCTCTTCCTCGGCGAAGTGGCAGGTCGGAAGGTCGCCTTCCTCCCCCGGCACGGCCGCGGGCACCACCTTCCTCCCCATCGCATCAACTACCGGGCCAATCTGTGGGCCCTGCGCTCAGTGGGTGTGCGCCAGGTCCTGGCGCCGTGCGCGGTGGGTGGGCTACGACCGGACTACGGACCGGGAACACTGCTCGTACCCGACCAGTTGGTGGACCGTACGAAGTCCCGCGCGGAAACGTACTTCGATGGAGCCCCGCGGGCGGACGGCATCGTTCCGCGCGTGGTGCACACCACCTTCGCCGACCCCTACTGCCCCGCCGGACGTTCCGTGGCGCTCAAAGCCGCACGCGGACGCCAATGGGAACCGGTCGACGGCGGGACGCTCGTGGTCATAGAAGGGCCACGCTTCTCCACGCGGGCCGAATCCCGCTGGTTCTCGTCCGAGGGCTGGTCGGTGGTGGGCATGACCGGACATCCGGAGGCGGTGCTCGCCCGAGAGCTCGCCCTTTGTTACACCGCGTTGGCGCTGGTCACAGATTTGGACGCCGGTACGGAGACGGGCGAGGGCGTTTCCCATACGGAGGTGATGCGGGTGTTCGGCGAAAAGGTGGGACAACTGCGCGAAGTGCTCTTCGACGCGGTGGGTTCGCTGCCGGGCGTGGACGAACGCGACTGCTTGTGCGTGGACGCGCACGCCGGGTGGGACCTGGGCTTCGACCTGCCCTGACCTTCGAAGGGAACTCCCCCTGCTCCGACCCGCTGCTCCGACCCGAGAAAGCACGGCGACGGTGAGGTGGTGAGCACGATCAGGTGAGGGAGTTCTCCACACCGGGGGCTCTGTCCACAGGCATCAGCGGAGTACGGGCACAACAGGGATCGTGAGGAGCGTAAGGCCCCGGGCAACCGGGGCGGCTCCCAACGACGGGCGGTTCCTGGTCATGGACTCACATCCCTCCCTTCCCACCGGTGCTCGGTCGGCGAACGCCTCACCGGAGCGGTCTCCATCCGGGCCGGTACCGCCGCTGGTGTCTGCTTCCCCGGCCGCTCCCTCAGCCGCTTCCTCAACCGCCTCGTTGGCCGCCTCGTCGGCGGCGTCCGCATCACCTGGCGCGGTCAGCAGTGCCGGTGCCAGCGAGGCGGCCCTACCGGCAGACTCGCCGATGGCGCCACAGCAGGCCCGGCCACCTGGGTCGGCGCCGGCACACTCCTCGGCGTCCCGGGCGGCATCGGGCCCGTTCGCCGGCCGACCGGTCTCCTGCCACTGCCTGTCGAGTAGGCACCTGCCCGGGACGCTCTCATCGGACGCATCGCGGAGGACGGCGGGAGGCAGTTCGGCCCTTCCCGCCGCAGCCGTCCCCGAACCGCAGCGGATCCCCTCGTTCGCACCCCTGCGGGCCCACGGTGGTGCACACCGTTTGAGGCGTGCTCTTCGGCATCGCCGCCGGCAGGGGCTCGCGGCGGGGCTCGCACTGGTTGCGACGGCCGTAGCGATCGCCAGCGCGCGAGGGGAGGACGGCGACCCCGGCAGCGCCTCGGCTTCGCCGCCGCGCTCCAGGCCACCGAGCTCCGTCGAGATGGTCTCGGCTCCCGTGCGCATCGCCGACGCGGAGACTGTTCGGCTGCTCAGGCCGGGCGATCGGCTCGATGTGATCGCGGTGCCCGATGCTCCGGTCGGCCGGCAGGGCGAGCAGCCTGCGGCCAAGGTGGTGGCGGCAGGAGCCCGGGTGACGAAGGTGCCCACGGTCTTCGACGATGCCGGGGCCGGCGACGGGGACGGCGGAGCACTGATCGTCCTCTCCGTCCCGCGCAGCACGGCCACGGCGCTGGCCGGGGCGAGCGGGGCGAGCAGGCTGGCGGTGACCCTGTGGTGATCGTCGCGGTTCGGCCCGGCCCCGCTGCTGGGATCCCGTATCCCCTTGCCCGATCCCTGTGATGACCGAGCCCCGGATCTCTTTTGACCGAGCCTCCCTGATGACCCTTCGTCGCATATGGCCGTTCTTTCGCTCGTGACCGTGCTCGTTCCCACGGAAGCACTCGCACTGGAGTGCCGTCGGGTCACCTCCGAATCCTCGTGAAGTGGACACCGTGGCCATGCGTTGGCGTAGGTTGCGGGGGGTTTGACCCCGTCCCATGTACATGCGAAGAAAGGCTCAGTGTTGAGCGAGCAGAAGGTCAGCGTCCTGGAGGGCTTCAAAACCTTCCTGTTGCGCGGCAATGTGATCGATCTGGCCGTCGCCGTCGTCATCGGCGCGGCATTCACCCAGATCGTCAACGCCGTGGTCAAGGGCGTTATCAACCCCTTGGTGGGCGCATTCGGCACCAAGAACCTCGACTCCTACAGCTCCTGCATCAAGGGCACGTGCGAGGTGGTGAACGGCGAGGTCGACGGCATCAAGATCCTGTGGGGATCCGTCCTCGGAGCGACGCTCAGCTTCCTGATCACCGCGGCGGTCGTCTACTTCCTGATGGTGCTGCCCATGGCGAAGTACCTGGCGAAGAAGGCCGCCCGCGACGCCGCGAAGGAAGGCGCCAAGGAGGTCGTGGAGCTTTCGGAGCTGGAGGTGTTGAAGGAGATCCGCGACGCGCTGATCGCTCAGTCACGGGGTACGCGCACGGGCTCCACGGGCTCTGGTCCCGCACCGGGAACCGGCACCGGCTCAGACCGGAGCTAGCGGCAATCCGGACCGCAGGAGCTCAGACGTGGTGGGGAGGCTTCTCGTCGAGAAAGCGCGCGAGGTCGTCGGAGCCGTCGCCGCCCGTAGGAGGCCGCTCACCCCACCCTCGGTCCGTATCGTCCGAGGACTGCCGGTCCAGCGGATCGTCGAAGTCGATCCTCGACTTCGGCGACTCCTGCCGGAGGTGCTTCGCATCTCGCGATCCGGGGGCGGGGGCGGTGCTCATGCTTCCAGGGTACGGCGGCGCTCAGCGCCCGGGCGAGCAGCACCCCGGTCCGGGGGCGCGCTCGGCGGGTTAGCCCACTCGGCCGGGCCGAGGCAGGCGAACAGCCGCCGGGGGCGCGCGTCTCGCCTCCGGGCCGATTCCCTCTGGTGTTCTTGGACCCATGACGTCACCTGGCAGCCCGGACGGCCTGGGGGACCCCAGCGATCCGAACGCTCCGGGCTCCGAGGGGGCACCGGAACCGTCGGCCGGTTCCATCGAGCGGCCACGGCCGTCCGGAGCCGTCGGCGGCCCCTCGGGATCCGATCCCACCGGCAGCACGAATTCCGCGGACTCCGCCCGCCGCACCGGGCGTGAGCACAAGCCTGCGGCGCCCGGCGCCTCCACCGAGGACGGCACCGACGGTCCCGATGACAACGACAACAGGAACGACAACGGGTACGAGGAACACCAGCACCCCGAGGAGGAACACGGAGCCGAACAGCACGAACAACACGAGCAGTACAAGCAGCGCCAACAGGCTGAACAGGCACAGCAGTACGACCGAGGCGTGAACACAGACGGGGACTACGGGCCGCTGCGTCCGATGGTCCCGCGGCGAAGGGACGAGCCTCACCGTTCCGCCACCCCGTTGGAACTCTTCTTCGACCTCTGCTTCGTCGTCGCGGTCGCCCAGGCCGGTCTCCAGTTGGTCCACTCCCTCGCCGAGGGCCATCCCGGCACGGGTCTCATCGGTTACGTCTTTGTCTTCTTCGGCGTCTGGTGGGCCTGGATGAACTTCACGTGGTTCGCATCGGCGTACGACTGCGACGACGTGCCCTATCGGATCGCCACCCTGGTGCAGATCGCCGGCGTCCTCGTCTACGCGGCCGGGATCCCGCGCGCCTTCAGCGACAACGACTGGGCGATCGCCGTCTCCGGTTACCTGATCATGCGGTTGGCGCTGGCCACCCAGTGGTTGCGTGCGGCAGCGGCGGAACGGGGGCGGTCCCGGGCAACGGCTCTGACGTATGTGGTGGGCATCGCCCTGTGCCAGGCGGCCTGGGTGGTGCTGCTGCTCGCGCCGAAGGAGTCCCGGCACTGGCTGTTCCCCGTGGTGCTCGTGGCCGAACTCCTGGTGCCGCTCATCGCGGAGCGGCACCAGGAGACGCCCTGGCACGCGCATCACATCGTGGAGCGCTACGGCCTGTTCACCCTGATCGTGCTGGGCGAGACGATGGCCGCGAGCACGGTGGCCGTCCAGTCGGCGTTGGACGAACACAAGGCGGTCGCCGAACTGCTCCCCATCGCCGGGGGCGGACTGTTGATCATCTTCTCGGCCTGGTGGATCTACTTCGCCGTGCCGGCGCACGAACTGTTGATCTCCAACCGGCAGGCGATCCCCTGGGGTTACGGCCATGTACTGATCTTCGGCTCGGCGGCGGCGATCGGAGCGGGTCTGGAGGTGGCGATCGAACACTCGGTGGGCGTGGCCCACATTTCGGAGGTGGCCGCTGCTGCCGCGGTCACCGTCCCCGCGGCTGTCTTCCTGCTGACCGTCTGGCTGCTGCACGCACGCCACTTCACGCGCGGCCCGGTGGAACGAGTCCTCCTCCCGCTGGCCGCACTCGCCGTGCTGGGGGTCACCTTCGCGGCCGGTTGGGCGGTCCTCGCGGCGGGCCTGTTGTTGGCGGCGACGGTCGCGGTCGGCGTGACGATCAGCTATCGCTACCGTCCCAAGGTCGCGTGATACCCAGGGGACTTGACTTCTTCCCCGCCCTGAAGGGAGGGGATTCCTACGGCTCGCGCCGTGGGGTTTTCTGCTTCATCGCCGACTGCCCGCCCGGAGTGCTCCGTTGAGGTCTTACACCAGCTCCACAGACAGACACCGTCAGCCCGGCGGTCAGGATGTTCTGCGCTGCGTTCACGTCCCGGTCGTGGGTCGTCCCGCAGTCGCACGTCCAGGTGCGGACGTTCAGCGGCATCTTGCCCTGCAAGGTGCCGCAGGTCGAGCACAGCTTGGAGGAGGGGAACCAGCGGTCGATCGCGATCACTTCGCGGCCGTACCACTGGGCCTTGTACTCCAGCATGCTCCGGAATTCCGACCAGGCCGCGTCGCTGATGGCGCGGGCCAGGCTCGGGTTCTTCACCATGTTCCGGACGGTGAGGTCCTCGATCACGATCGTTTGGTTTTCACGCACGAGACGAGTGGTGAGCTTGTGCAGGTGGTCACGCCTGCGGTCGGTGATACGGGCGTAGACCTTGGCGGCCTTCTGGCGGGCCTTACGGCGGTTGGCGCCGTCGCCCTTGGCCTTGCGGGCAAGCCGCCGCTGGGCCTTGGCCAGACGGGCACGGTCGCGGCGCTCGTGCCGCGGGTTGGAGATCTTCTCGCCGGTCGAGAGCGTCAGGAGGTGGTCGAGTCCGACGTCTATGCCCACGGCCTTATCGGTGACCGGAAGCGGTTGAACCGTCGGGTCCTCGACGAGCAGGGACACGGACCAGCGTCCGGCCGCGTCCTGGGACACGGTCACCGTGGACGGCGACGCGCCCTCCGGGAGGGGGCGGGACCACACGATGTCGAGCGGCTCCGCCATCTTCGCCAGGGTGAGGCTGCCGTCCCGGAACCGGAACGCGCTGGTGGTGTACTCGGCGGACTTCCGCGACTTGAAGCGCGGGTACTTCGCGCGCTTGCCGAAGAAGTTCGTGAACGCCGTCTGAAGGTGCCGCAGGGCCTGCTGGAGCGGGACAGAGGAGACCTCGTTGAGGTACGCGAGCTCCTCGGTCTTCTTCCACGCGGTCAGCATCGCCGACGTGGCGTTGTAGTTCACCCGTTCCCGCGTCCACGCTTCGGTACGCGCGGCGAGGGCGAGGTTGTAGACCTTCCGCACACAGCCGAACGTGCGGGACAGCTCGGCTGCCTGCGCATCGGTCGGATAGAAGCGGTACTTGAACGCCCGCTTCACGTGGACGGTCTTCACGGTTCACACGCTGCCCCATCAGCTTGTGACGGAGCCGGTGATTGGGGGTGAACGCCGGTCCGCCCTGGCGGCAGACCGGCTTTCCCTGCCCTGCTCCACAGGAGCTTCGTCTCCTCCCCGCCCGAACGGACGGGGTATCCACGAAGGAGAGCCCCGATGAGTGAAACGACCAGGATCGACGCCCTGACCGATGTGTCGGGCCTGCGCGTCGGCCATGCACGCGTGCCCGGCACCCTCGCCCTCAGCGGCACCACCGTCGTGCTCGCCCCCGACGGCGGTGCGATCGCGGCAGTCGACGTACGCGGAGGGGGCCCGGGCACTCGGGAGACCGACGCACTCGATCCGCGCAATCTGGTCCAGCGCATCGAAGCCGTCGTGCTCACCGGGGGCAGTGCCTTCGGCCTGGACGCGGCGTCCGGCGTGATGGCGTGGTTGGAGGAGCAGGGCAGAGGGGTACCCGTGGGCGCGCCGGGGCAGGTGGTGCCCGTGGTCCCGGCGGCCTGTGTCTTCGACCTCGGTCGTGGCGGCGACTGGAAGGCGCGGCCGGATGCGTCCACCGGGCGGGCTGCCGTGGTGGACGCGGCAGCCTCGGCGATGGGCGCCCCCGTGGCGATGGGCACGGTCGGAGCGGGCACGGGAGCGGTGGCCGGCGGTCTCAAGGGTGGGATCGGAACCGCGAGCACGTTGGTGGAGTCGACGACGGGCGGCGCCGGAATCACCGTGGCCGCACTCGTGGTGGTGAATGCCGTGGGCTCGGTGATCGACCCCCTGACGGGGGTGTTGTACGGGCAGCACTTCATCGGCACGAACGGCGGCGCGGATCCCGTCCCTCGCCCCTCCCCCGCCGTCCACGCGGAGGCGGTGCGCCGGCTCGAAGAGGCGCGGGCGGCCAGTGGTCCCGCGCCGCTCAACACCACCCTTGCGGTGGTCGCGACGGACGCCGTACTGACGCGTGCGCAGGCGCAGAAGCTTGCAGGTACGGCGCACGACGGCATTGCGCGCGCCGTCCGTCCGGTGCATCTTCTGAGTGACGGAGACACGGTCTTCGCGCTCGCCACGGAGGAGGTGCCGCTTCCGCGCGACAACCCGCTCGCTTTCAACAACGTGCTGGCTGCGGGCGCGGACGTGGTGACAGAAGCGATCGTCAAGGCGGTTCTCGCAGCAGAAGGGATCACCGGCCCAGGTGGCTCATTCCCCTCTTACAGGGAGCTTTACGACATCAACTGATCCAGGCAGTATGCCGCTTGTTGCGGCTCCGGGAACTTCACAAAGAGTTCCTTCGTTTTTCGGAAGCCGGGACGCACTGTCAGAACCAGGGGCTACTTTTAGCAATCAACAAGTTACGTGTGGCGACGGCCAGGAGACCCCATTGAACGATCCGCATGAGACAACCGAGTCGCACATCGCGCGGCTTCTGGGTCGGGCACTCAACTCCTTCGAACTGCCCGATGCCACGGTCGAGAGACTCGACTCGGCCCTGGCCCACGCAAGTTCACTCCATTCATCGCACCACAGCGGCACGCTCGACCGGGCGACCTACCGTCACGTCTACCTCCTCAGCGACGGCAGCGACCTCGTCCTCTGGGAGCTGGTGCACAGCTCCGGACCCACGGGTGCCGAACAGCACGAGCTGTACGAGGAGGAGGCGGAGGTTCGGCTCGCCGCATCCCGCCTACCCGCAGGGTTCCCGGGCTTCGCCGACGACGAGGCCACCGACCCGCACCACACGACGGAGTTCGACCCGCACCACCCCGACGCACAGTCCGCGGCGTCGTTCGGAAGCGCGACCTCGTCCGAGGCCGCCGGTCTCCTGGAGGCCATCGCCGACCTCGAAGCCGCCCAACTGATGGGGCCGACCAAGCCTGGCGGGGACGGACCGCCGCTCGACCACTCCGGCATCGACGCCGACTTCGCACTGCTCGCCCGGCTGCTGGCCGCTCCCCCTGCCCCGCTCCCCAGGATGTACGTACCGGATAATTCGGCGGACCATGCCCGGCGTGTGCTGCGTCGCGCGGAGAACGTCGACCGACCGGGCGAGGAGACGGCCCAGGTGCTGCGGTCGGCCTTCGCGCACCACATCACCCAGGTCTTCGGACAGCAATGCCTGATGGCGGGTAAGGACGCCGGATTCGCCCTGTACGAGCACGCCTTCCTGCTGTTCGACGGAACCGAGTTGAGTCTGTGGGAGGTGGAGCACACCCTCACCCCCGACGGACGCCATATGTGCGAGGTCTACGGCTCCGAGCACCGCGCACGGGAGGCCATGGAGCACCGGTCCCGAGTGCGCTGACCGTCCATCCGGGTGTGTTGACCACCGCACGGCCGCCACGCCCCGGGGACCGGTAGGCAATCTCGGCAAACCCCCCACGCTCAGCCTTCACCCACGCCCATCCGCTTCACCCACGTCCGCTTCACACAGTTCCTGTTCCGAGGTCGAGTAGTCGTTTCGCCGCCCTCGCCCCAGATCTCCACCGGGCAGCCTCCAGGAGGAGCCTGAAGACGGTCTCCGGCTGCGCGCGCCCAAGGGAAAAGGCCCGACACGGGACGTACTCCCCGTCGAGCCCTTCGTCCGGTTCCAGGACCATCCTCGTCTGTCTTTGACGGACGCCTCTCGGTCAGTTCCTCAGTGCGTCATCGCGTGCGTCTTCGGCAGATCGGTCCCGTCGGAGCCGTCGGAGCCTTGCGGGCCCGCCGAGCCAACGCCCTCGCCCGTGTCTTCGCCGTCCTCGACGCCTTCCAGGTGTTGCTTGGGCTTCGCAGGCAGCGCGAACATCACCACGAAGATCAGGGCCAGCACGCCCACCACCCACCACAGCGAGTTCTGGAACGCCTCACCGAACGCCTGCCCCACCGCTTGCGGAGCCATGTCACGCTCATCGATCGAGCCGAAGAAGACCACCGACACCAGGGCGAGCCCGAGCGCGTTGCCCATCTGCTGTGTCGTGCTGATCAGGCCGGACGCCGAGCCCGCGTGCCCTCGGGGCACATCGGAGAGCACCGCGTCCGTCAACGGTGCCACGATCAGGCCCATCCCCACGCCCATCACCACCAGGGGCGCCATCATCTGCCAGGAGTTGATCTCCGTCCCGTAGTGGTCGGCCTCCCAGATGTAGAGCAGCATCCCGGCGGCCATGGTCAGCGCACCCGCCTGGAGCACCTTGCGCCCGAAGCGCGGTACGAGCTTCTGCACGGAGAGACCGGCTGCCACCGAGACGGCGATGGAGAAGGGAACACCGGTCAGCCCGGCCCTCAGCGCGCTCCAGCCCAGTCCGATCTGCATGTAGAGCGTCCAGACCAGGAAGAAGATGCCGCAGACGATGCCGAAGACCAACTGCACGGCGATGCCGGCGGCGAAGCTCTTGACCGTGAACAACGACAGCTCGATCAGCGGTGAACCGTCCTTGCGGGCCTTGTACCGCTCGTACGCCACCAGCACGGCGAAGACGACGAGGCTGCCCGCCATGCACAGATGTCCCCACAGCGGCCAGTCCAGCTCCCGGCCTCGGGTCAGCGGGTAGACGAGCATCAGCAGCGCGGTGGTGACGAGAACGACACCGATCATGTCGAGGCGCAGCGCCTTCGGGGCGCGCGACTCGGTGATGTACCTCCGGCCCAGGATCAGCCCCGCGACGCCCACCGGCAGGTTGATCAAGAAGATGGGGCGCCACTCCAGCCCGAAGAGGTTCCACTGGGTCAGCAGTGCGCCCAGCAGTGGACCGGAGACGGCTCCGAGACCGACGATCGCACCGAACAGGCCGAACACCTTGCCACGTTCGTGTGCGGGGAAGGTGGCGTGCACGATGGCGAGCACCTGCGGAACCATCAGGGACGCGGTGGCTCCCTGGAGCAGTCGGGAGGCGACCAGCATCTCGGAGCTCGCCGCGAATCCGCAGAGCGCGGAGGCGAGGGTGAATCCGGTGATGCCGATGAGGAAGAGCCGCTTGCGACCGTAGATGTCGCCGAGTCGACCACCCGTGATGAGGCCAGCGGCGAAGGCCAGCGCATAGCCAGCGGTGATCCACTGGATCGCACCGAAGGACGCGTCGAGGTCCCTCTCGATGCTCGGGATGGCGATGTTGACGATGGTGACGTCGACCAGGTCCATGAAGGCCGCGGTCATGACGATGGCAAGGGCGATCCACCGTCGCCGATCTGAGGCCGCATCAGTTGCGGTGGGCTGTGAACTCATGAGGAGGAAACTAGGCCCCCAATAGGTCAGATGGTGTCCTATTGAGCGGTCATCCTTGGGCCATGACCGACACGCCTGCACGTCTGCTGAATCTGCTCTCCTTGCTCCAGACCCCGCGCGAGTGGCCGGGCAGTGAGCTCGCCCAGCGTCTGGAGGTGAGCCCCCGGACCATCCGACGCGATATCGACCGGCTCCGTGAACTCGGTTATCCCGTGGAGGCGACCAAGGGGGCGATCGGCGGGTACCGGTTGGTCGCGGGAAGTGCCATGCCCCCACTCCTCCTCGACGATGAGGAGGCGGTCGCCATCGCGGTGGGTCTGAGGGCGGGGGCCGGTCATGCGATCGAAGGGATCGAGGAAGCCTCCGTACGGGCGCTCGCCAAGTTGGAGCAGGTGTTGCCGGCGCGGTTGCGGCACCGGGTCACCTCGCTCCAGTCGGCCACCGTGCCGCTCACCAGGGGGGACGGTGCCACCATCGACCCGCGGACGCTGACGGTGATCGCGGGGGCCGCGAGCGGGCAGGAGCGACTGCGCTTCGGATATCGGGCGGGGGACGGTACGGAGACGAATCGCCTGGTGGAGCCCTACCGGCTGGTCTCGACCGGGCGCCGCTGGTATCTGGTGGCGTACGACCTGGCGCGGGAGGACTGGCGCACGTTCCGCGTGGATCGGATATCGGAGCCCTTCGCCACGGGCGCTCGCTTCACCGCACGGGAGCTTCCCGGGGACGGGGCGCAGGAGTTGCTGGGCCACTCCCTCGCGCGTCAGCAGGCGCACGAGGTGGATGTGGAGTTCTTCGCCCCGCTGGCCGAGGTGGCGGCCAAACTGCCCGAGTCGCTGGGCGTGCCGGTGGGTACGGGTGACGGCTGCCGGGTGCGGGGGCGGTCGATGGACTCGGTGGAGTGGCTGGCGGTGCGGCTGGCATTGGTGGGGTGTGAGTTCCGGGTGCACTCCCCGGTGCGGTTGATTTCCTATCTGGCGGAGCTGGGGGACCGTGTGTCCCGCGCGTCCTCAGCGGCCTGACCCTTCGGGGCCGCGCGGCCCGCGCTCGCGGCGCGAGTAGCCAGAACCACGGAGGGCGAGGGTTCGGAAGGGGAAAGGGGAGGACCCCGAGACCAGGGGGGGAAGGTCTCGGGGTCCGTCTAGGGGGGCGGGTCAGGCAGCTGCGTCGAAGCCCGTGTCCCGCGCCATTTTCTTCAGCTCCAGCAGTGCGTGCTTCTCGATCTGCCGAATGCGCTCGCGCGTCAGTCCGTGTTCCTTGCCAACCTCGGTCAGCGTCCGCTCCCGGCCGTCCATGATTCCGTACCGCATGCGGATGATCGATGCCGTGCGCTGGTCCAGTTTGCCGATCAGGTCGTCGAGTCCCTCGCTGCGCAGCAGCGTCAGGACCGACTGCTCCGGGGACACGGCCGAGGTGTCCTCCAGCAGATCACCGAACTGGGTCTCCCCCGCGTCGTCCACGGCCATGTTGAGGCTGACCGGATCCCGCGCCCAGTCGAGCACGTCGATCACTCGCTCCGGCGTGGACCCGAGCTCCTCGGCGACCTCGGCGGGCTCCGGATCGCGGCCCTTCTCTCGGTTGAACTCGCGCTGCACCCGGCGGATGCGCCCGAGCTCCTCCACCAGGTGAACGGGGAGGCGAATGGTCCGGGACTGGTCCGCTATGGACCGGGTGATCGCCTGGCGGATCCACCAGGTGGCGTACGTGGAGAACTTGAAGCCCTTGGCGTAGTCGAACTTCTCGACCGCGCGCACGAGTCCTGCGTTCCCCTCCTGGATCAGGTCGAGCAGGGGCAGACCGCTGCGCGGATAGCGGCGGGCGACCGCCACCACGAGTCGGAGGTTCGAGCGGATGAAGACGTCCTTGGCGCGGTCGCCCTCGGCCTCCAGGGCCTCAAGCTCCTCGCGTGTGGCTCCGCCGGCTTCGCTCTCGACCTCTTTCTCAAGGATCTGTCGGGCATACACCCCGGCCTCGATGGTCTGGGACAGCTCGACCTCCTTTGCGGCGTCGAGCAGCGGCGTACGCGCTATTTCGTCGAGGTACATGCCGACCAGGTCGCGGTCGGCGATCTCCCCGCCTACTGCGCGAACGCTGCGTACCCGGTCGGTGGTCCCTTTGTTCTCGGACTGGCGACGGGCGACGGCACGGGTTGCCATGCGAGCTCCCTTGCTGATGTAAGTCGCGACACCCTTTCGGGTGCCCTGCATCCGATGGAATCAACGACTGGAATCAAGACAGAATTCCCGTGGATCACTTCAATTTTTACGATCTTGCAGTACCCTGTCCGCCCACCAAAGGAGGATCAGTGCTGCGGGAACGTACAGACGTACAGGTCAGAGCGGGTGACGAGACCGATCTGGACTCGCTGACGGAGCTCTACAACCACTACGTCCGGGAGACGGCGATCACATTCGACATCGCCACCTTCACCCCTGAGCAGCGTTTGCCGTGGCTGCGTTCCCACCCTAAAGACGGCCCGCACCGTCTTCTGGTTGCTCGGAGCGTCACAAATGCTGATGAACACCCTGAAAACACTTCGCAAAAAGAAGGTGCACTGCTCGGGTACGCCACCAGTAGCCCTCTACGCCCCAAGGCCGCATATGCCACCTCCGTCGAGGTGAGCATCTATTGCGCTCCCGAGGCAGCGGGCCTCGGTATAGGAACGCTTCTGTACGAGCACTTGTTCCGCGCGCTGGCCGATGAGGACGTCCACCGCGCCTATGCCGGGATCACCCAGCCCAACGAGGCGTCGGCCAAACTCCACGCACGGTTCGGCTTCCGCCCGATCGGCACGTACACGGAGGCGGGACGGAAGTTCGGAAGCTACTGGGACATCACCTGGTACGAGAAGGAGCTGGGCGGGACTCCCTGACGCCCCAGCGGCCCATGGGTCCACAGGTCTAGGACCACAGCCCGTTACGGTCCGGCGACGCCACGCCCTACCGTCCCCTCATGGACACCACCGGCACCCTCGACGAAGCGTTGGACCGCATCCACCTCAGTGGCCCCGAGCGGCACGGCTGGCTCAGCAACCACGCCCCGATGGCGGTCGAAGCACTGGTACGCCACGGTCAGGCGCGTTCCGTTCACCCCTGGGTCGACCGGTACCGCCATAAGTTGGAGGAGATGCCGTCGCCCACCGACCCGATCGCGCCCGCCGACTGGCGGGAGGCGTTGGGCGACCCGCGCCGGATCGCCGACTGGGCGCAGCACTTCGAGCGGGAGGTCGCCGAACGCCCCTGGCGCGAGGTGCTCGCCGAGTGGTGGCCCCGACTGCTGCCGGGCATCGCGGGCGGCGCCACCCATCCGGTGATCAGGGTCGGCCACTCGGTACGCACCTTGCTGTCGGGCACTCAAACGAGCCCGCGCACGGTCGAGTTGGCCCATGCGTTGGGATACTGGGCGGCCCGCCATGCACCCCTGCCGCCCTTGGGGCATCTGGAAGTCGCGCCCAGCGCGGCCTCAGCGTTGGATCTGGTGCCGCCGGTGGTGGACCGGTCCGGTGGGATCGAGCAACGGTTGGAGCGCCTGACCGCGTTCCCTCAATGGCCCGCCCCCGGAGCGTCCACTGACGGTGCGTCCGAAAGCGCGACAGCGATCGCCGACACGGCCCGGGAGCGGCTCGTCGAGTTGGTGACCGCGGCCACCCATCGCTACGCCACGCACGGACACGGCGAGCCGGTGATGCTGGTGCACGCGGCCACGGCCCCCAATGCCGTACTGCGGACGCTGCCCGCGTTGCCCAGGGAGCTATGGGCGTCGAGCCTTTCCGCAGCCTGGGCGGCGAGTGCTGCGGTCACCGCCGCGTACACCCCGGCCGCCGGTACGACTGCGCCTCTCCCGACAACGCGTCTGGACCCGGCAGAGATCTTCGCGCGGGCGGCCGACCATGGTGATGACCACACGATCAAGTTCACGGACACGGCACTCGACGTCGGCGATGACCTCGCGCTGACCGCTGCCGTACGGTCGATCGAGCTCAATGTCCCCTTCCGCTAGCTCGACGAGCCGCCGACTCCGCGGAGCTCAGCCGAACTGCACGGAGCGTTTGGCCAGGCCCATCCAGAAGCCGTCGATCACACTGCGCCCGGTCGACAACTCGCCCTCCGACGCCCCGAGGGTGACAAAGAGCGGGGCGAAGTGTTCCGTACGCGGGTGGGCCAGTCGGCCTGCCGGGGACTTGTTCTCGAAGTCGAGGAGCGCATCGACGTCCGCCGCGGCGAGAGCCCGTTGCCCCCAGTCGTCGAACTCCGCGGACCAGCCCGGCACCCCGGAGTGGCGCAGGGCCGCCAGATTGTGGGTGAAGAAGCCGCTGCCGACGATCAACACCCCTTCGTCGCGCAACGGCGCGAGTTTGCGCCCGATCTCCATCAGCTTCTCGGGGTCGAGGGTGGGCAGGGAGATCTGGAGTACGGGAACGTCAGCGCTCGGATACATCTCCACCAGGGGGACGTAGGCGCCGTGGTCCAGTCCGCGATCCGGGATGTCCTGCACCGGATGACCGGCGCCCCGAAGCATCTTGCGTACGGAATCGGCCAGCTCGGGAGCACCGGGGGCGGGGTAGAGAACCGCGTAGTAGTGGGCCGGAAAGCCCCAGAAATCATAGACGAGTGGGACGCTCTCGACCGCTCCGAGCGCGAGCGGCGCCTCTTCCCAGTGGGCGGAAACCATCAGGATCGCCTTGGGCCGAGGCAGGTCAGCGGACCAGTCGGCCAGCTGCCCGCGCCACAGGGAGTCATCGGCGAGCGGCGGTGCGCCATGCGAGAGATAGATGGCCGGCATGCGCTTCGGCGCGGGAGTCAACGGGGTGGCGGCCATGTCCGAATCCTATCTACTTGAAATTTCAAGCTCACCGATAGAGTAGACGAATGTAGTTCAACTTTCAAGAACTAGTCGTAGAGTGGAGTTATGAACACGGCATCCCCCGGCGGCGACGAAGGCCCCACGCGCTGGCTCACCGCTGACGAACAGCACGTCTGGCGTGCCTACCTCCACGCCACCATGCTCCTGGACGACCACCTCGACCGCCAGCTCCAGCGGGACGCGGGGATGCCCCACATCTACTACGCCCTCCTCGTCCAACTCGCCGGGGCTCCGCACCGCCGCCGCCGGATGACCGAGCTGGCCATCGCGCTGAAGATCACGCGCTCCCGGCTCTCCCACGCCGTGGCCCGACTGGAGAAGAACGGCTGGGTGCGCCGGGAGGACTGCTCATCGGACAAGCGGGGACAGAACGCGATCCTGACCGACGAGGGCATGAGCGTGCTGGAACGGGCCGCGCCCGGCCATGTGGAGGCCGTGCGGCAAGCGATGTTCGATCGGCTGACACCGCAACAGGTGGAGCAGCTGGGCGAGATCATGCGCATCCTGGCGGCGGGGCTCCAACCGCAGGACTCGGGCGCGGACCTGCCCTGGCTGCGCTGACCAGGGCCTCCCGGCCCCGGGACGTGGTTTCTCGTTCGGGGAGGGCGCGCGTGTAAGGCGTGCCGGGGCGATGAACGCGACGAAAGGGCCCTGCTCGGATTCGCTCCGAGCAGGGCCCTCGTTCGTCACGTCCGCATCCACTCCGTCAGTGGAGTGCGACCGGCATGCGCACCTCGTCGTCCGATCCCTCGCCACCACCGGAGGAAGCCGACCCCATGTCGGGGCGCCCCGTGTTGATCAGGGTGAACGAGATGACCGCCGAGACCACCAGGATGCCGACCGCCCACCAGATGGCGGACGAGAACCCGTGCACCATGCCCTGGAGCTGGAGCAGCTGCGGATCGGCCGCACCGGCAGCCCGTGCACTGATGTACGAAGTGGTCGCCGATGCGGCGATCGTGTTCAGCAGCGCCGTACCGATCGCGCCGCCCACCTGCTGGGAGGTGTTGACCATCGCGGAGGCGACACCTGCGTCCTGCGGGTCCACCCCGTGCGTGGCGAGCGACATGGCCGGCATGAACGCCGTACCCATGCCCAGACCCAGCAGCAGCTGAGCAGGCATGATCAGCCCGACGAACGAGCTGTCGATCTCCAACTGCGTCAGCAGCAACATGCCGACCGCGGCGACCAGGAATCCGGGGGCCATCAGCATCCGCGGCGGAACCCGGGTCATCAGTCGGGTGCCGATCTGCGTCGATCCGACGATCATGCCCACGATCATCGGCATAAAGGCGAAGCCCGTCTTGACCGGTGAGTACTCCTGCACAATCTGGAGGTAGAAGGTGAGGAAGAGGAAGAGACCGAACATGGAGATGACGGCGAGGCCGAGCGAGAGGTAGACCCCGCCCCGATTGCGCTCGGTCAGAACCCGCAGGGGCAGCAACGGCGCCTTGACCTTCGCCTCCGTGATGACGAAGGCAGCCAGCAGCACGACGGACGTCACGAACATGCCCACCGTCAGGCCGTCCGACCAGCCGGAGTGCTCGGCGCGAGTGAAGCCGTAGACCAGCGCCACCAGACCCAGCGTCGACAGGACGACCCCGGGGATGTCGAGCGAGGCACGATTGCGGGCACCCGCGGGTTCACGAATGATCAGGTACGCACCGACCGCGGCGACGATCGCGAACGGAATGTTGACGTAGAAGGTCCAGCGCCAGTTCAGGTACTCGGTGAGGAAGCCACCGAGGATCAGCCCGACCGCGCCACCACCACCGGCGATGGCACCGTAGATGCCGAACGCCTTGGCGCGCTCCTTGGCGTCGGTGAACATGACCGCGAGCAGGGAGAGCGCCGCGGGTGCGAGGAGCGCACCGAAGACGCCCTGGAGGGCTCGGGCACCGAGCATCATCGCTTCGCCGTTGGCGGCACCGCCGAGCGCGGACGCGACGGCGAAGCCGATCAGCCCCACGATGAAGGTGCGCCTACGCCCCCACAGGTCGGAGATCCTGCCGCCGAACAGGAGCAGACCACCGAAGGCGAGCGCGTAGGCGGTGATCACCCATTGCCGGTTGCCGTCGGAGATCCCGAGATCCTGTTGGGCGGTGGGCAGGGCGATGTTCACGATCGTCGCGTCGAGCACCACCATGAGCTGGGCCAGGGCGATGAAGACCAGGGCTTTCCAGCGCTGGGGATCAGGACGGGATATGTCGGCTGTTTTTGGCATGGGTGTAGCCACCTAGCGTGCGGAGTGGTCAAAACGATCAAGAAATGGGACGGTCGGGCGGACCCCACCGGTGCTGCATGAGTCTTTGCACGGCCAGGGCCCCGCGGGCCCGGACGTACGGCTGGTCAGACGCTCGACTCACGACTGCGTGGGTCTCGCGGGCGCCATCGGCGCTCGGTCGGCCGTCCCGAGATGTCCACCCCGGCCGCATCGGCAGTTCCCCAGGGTGTCGGGCAGCGACTCTCTTCCCGGAGCTGACCGCTGCGTCGAGCGGAGCGCCGGGGCGGGCGGCTGCCCGGTCAGAGTCCGGTCATCGGCATGCCCCCGGTCCCCGTAGATCATCCAAGGTAACGGCCCGACCTGCGAGTTGCGAACGGGCGGGCGCTTCCAGACCGTCCAGGAAGACCTGGAGGTGGCGGTGGACGAAGTGATCGAGCTTCGCGCATTCGGTGCCGGGGAGCGGTCGAGCCAGTTGCCCCAGGGCCACCAGGAGATCCCCGAGACCGACGTCCTCGCGCATCCGCCCCGCGGCCTGGGCGCGTTCGATCAGTTCCCGTACGGCCCCTTCGAGCCGATCACGGCCGGCCAGTAGGTCCGGGTGGTCCTTGTCGAAGTCCCCGGCGATCATCGGGCAGAGCGCCCCGATGCGCTCGTCGGCAGCCGCGTGGACGAATCGACGGACGGCGGCGAAGGGGTCGCCCTCCTCCGCGGCCTGTCGCACCTGTTCATGGATGCGGTCCAGGACCGACACCACGACGGCGTGTACGAGTGCGGCGCGGTCGGAAAAGTGACGGTAGACCGTGGCGTTGCCGACACCTGCCGTACGGGCGACCTCGTCGAGCGGCACGTTCGGCCCCAGCTCGGCGAACATCTCCCGGGCGGCGGAGACGATCCGCTCCCGGTTGCGCAGGGCGTCAGCGCGCGGCCTGGGGACCTGTCGCACGTTCGTCTCTGCGGCGGTGCTCACGCGCCCACTCCCTCTCCATGCCATCCCCCGACAACCGGGGAGACCGTCCCCGCTTTTCGAAGACGATAAGGCAAACGGGGAAACGTTCCCCACTTATTTCTTCCTCCCATGTGACGTGGGTCACTGCCCTTCGAAGGGGCCTCCGTCTGAAGTCCAGGGCGTCCCACGAACGGCCCACCGGACGGGCGGGAGGACACCACCCGTCACAGGCTGATCCACAGAGCGCAGCGAGATCCGGCCTGCTGCCGCGGACCCGAAGGCGGATGCATGCACCCCACACGCCACCGGATACGCCCCGCCCGCAGAACCCGCCGTCTCACCGTCCTCGCCGGCGTCGCCGCTCTCGCCCTCGCCTCCCTCACCACCGCGAGCACCACCCTCCCGACCCCCGCCCGGGTCTCCGCGGGCCCCGTCGCCGCCCCGGACAAAACCGGAGTCGGACCGTGCCGGCTCCCGCCCGCCCTGGGAATCCAGATGTCGGAGGGGGTCCCCACCCCGGCCGGCTACTCGCCCTCCATAGGCGAGGTCCGAGCCCTCAACCTCATGATCGACTTCCCGGACGCGGAGGGAGAGGGAGAGGCGCTGGACCGGTTGGCCGAGTTCTTCCCCCAGACGTCCGACTGGTTCCGCACCAGTTCGTACGGACGGCTGAACTACCAGTCCCATGCGCCCGTCACCGACTGGCTGCGGATGCCGCTGTCGTTCGAGGAGTACGGCATAGAGCGCGGATCACCGTACGAGCCGGGCTACCGGAAGCTGGTCGAGGACATCGTCCTGGTCGCCGACGAAGAGGTCGACTTCAGCGCGTACGACCTGCTCAACATCATCGTCACCCCGAACGCCGGCCCGTCGGCGCTGGACACCGTGCTCTCCGTGACCTTCTCCGGCAACGCGGAGGCCCCGACCGCAGACGGCGTACCGCTGGCCAACACCTCGTTCGTCTACAGCCGCCAGGACGACGGCTCGGGGTCCTACGCCGAGACCGGCTACCGCGTACTGCCCCATGAGAACGGCCACGTCTTCGGCCTGCCCGACCTCTACACCGCCGAAGGCGGCGGTGCGGTGGGGCACTGGGACATCATGTCCGAGGACTGGGGGGCCAACAACGACCTGCTCGGCTGGCACAAGTGGAAGCTGGGCTGGTTGGACACGGACCAGATCAGCTGCGCCTCGGTACCCGGGACCACCGAACACACCCTGACCCCGCTGGCCACGGCGGGCGGCCACAAGATGACCATCGTGCCGCTGACCTCGGACGAGGGGTACGCCATCGAAGTCCGCACCAGGGCGGGCAACGACGAAGCGGTGTGCCGGCCGGGGGTGCTGATCTATCGCGTCCACGCCGGAGTGGACACCGGACAGGGACCGGTGACCGTCGCTGACAGCGAACGCGACAGCGGCGGCTGCACCCGCAAGCCCAACGTCCACGCGGAACTCTCGGACGCGCCCTACCGCCCGGGACAGACCTTCACCGACGAGAGAAACGGTGTCGAGATCTCCGTCGTGAAGGAGGACGGCGACCAGTACCGGGTGCGCGTCAGCCGCTCGTGAACTCCTGCGCCGCCGCTCCGGGTGTTGATCCGCCTCTCGACCGCACGACCCGATCACGGAGGACCCCGCGCAGAATCTTCCCCGCGGCGTTGCGCGGGACCTCCCCGAAACTCATCAGGGTCGGCACCTGGTAGGCGGCGATCCGACCGACCAGTTCGGCGGTCAACTGCTCCACACCGGCAACGGCCCCCTCGCGCAGCCGGACGACAGCCGCGACCTCCTCGCCGAGCCGGTCGTGGGGCACGCCGAACACGGCGGCGTCGGCGACGGCCGGCAGCTCGTGGAGGGCTGCCTCCACCCGGGCGCAGTACACGTTCTCGCCACCGCGGACCACCACCTCCTTGATCCGTCCGGCGACGCAGACCCGGCCCTCCCGCACGGTCGCCAGATCGCCCGTCCTGAGCCAGCCGTCCACGAAGGCGTCACCGGTGGCGGTCTCGTCACGCCAGTAGCCGCGCATCACCGACTGGCCGCGCAGCTGGAGTTCGCCGAGTTCCCCTTCGGGGAGCGGTCGCCCGTCCGTTCCGACGACCCGCACCTCGATCGTGGGCGCGGCGGTGCCCGCTCCCTCGGGCTCGTCCCGGTAGGCGTCACCGCAGTGGGCGAGCACTCCGCCGCTCGTCTCGGTGAGCCCGTACCCGGTACGCGGCTCGATCCGGCGCCCGTGGCGCGCGGCGAGCCGAGCCACCAGGGCCGGGGGTGCGACGGCCCCACCGGTGGACAGATGGGTGAGGCTCGCCAGGTCATCGCCCGTGCGCTCCGCGGCGTCCAGCAGATCGAGTGCAACGGTGGGAACCCCGGAGAAGTGGGTCACGCCGTGCTCCCTCATCAGCCCGAGCGCGGCACCGGCGTCCCACTTCCGCATCAGCACGAGGGTCCCGCCGACGCTCATGGCCGAGTACAGGGCGGTGAAGGCGGCCACGTGGAAGAAGGGGTAGGTCATCAGGGCGACGGGCGCGGGCCCCTGCCCCGGGAACCGCCCATCGGCGAGCGCGGCCAACGCCGCGTGATACCGCGGATGCTGGGCCGCTCCGGCCTGCGCAAGATGGGTTGCCACCACGCCCCGGGGCCGTCCGGTGGTCCCCGAGGTGTAGAAGATGGTGGCATCGTCCTCGGCGCGCACCTCGATCCCGGGCGGGGCGGTGCGGGGATCGGCCACGGGGAAGTCCTCGTACCGCTCGACGGTCTCATCGCGCTGAAAGACGGTCCCATCGCCCTGAAAAATGACTGCGCGCGCCCCGACCCGCTTGCGCCAGTCGTCGACGAGTGCCAACCCCTCTCCATCGACGAGCAGCACCCGCGGCCCGCAGTCGTCGAGCGCCTCCTGCAACTCTGCCGAGGTCCACCAGGTGTTGAGGGGTACGGCGATCAGCCCCGCCAACTGCGCCGCCCAGAAGGCGATCTGCCACTCGGGACGATTGCGCATCAGTACGGCGGCACGGTCGCCGGGCCGTAGCCCGTACTCCTCGACGAACCGCCGCGCGAGCGCACAGGCCGCGGCCAGGAACTCGCGGTACGTGTAGGACGTGCTCTCCCCCACGAGAAACACCTGGTCGCCGAAGCCCCAGGTGACCTCCACGAACTCCACCAACGTCCGCGGCCCGTCCGCGTAGAGCAGACCCCCGTCCTCCCCGCGCACCACGGCAAAGGGCGCCCCGTCAGCGGTGAGCGCCCGCACGGCCCTGCCCTCGGCAACGGCCCTGTCTTCGGCATTCGACACGGCTGCCTCACTCCTGACACGACGGTCAACGAACCTCGGTGGTCCCATCCGAGCCCCATGATCGAATTTCCTCACACGGCACGGCAGCCACCCTGCCGCCTGGCCGACCTCATGGTCAACGGCACTGCCGGACGGCACGCACGATGGACCACCCACGGAACGGGACCACCCGCCTCGGGCTCGCCCACCCCACCGAACCCCCGACAAAGGCCATCAACACCCCCATCCCGAACCCTCGGGTACCGCCCGCAGCCACCCGCTAGACTGTCCGCGGCGGCCAAGCCCTCCCGAGGGCCGATCCACCACACGCCTGTCGGCAGGCTGAACGGAAGCCGGCCCCACTCGGGTCGACTTCGGGTCACTGCTTTCCGACGGAACCCCGCCTTCGTAGCTCAGGGGATAGAGCACCGCTCTCCTAAAGCGGGTGTCGCAGGTTCGAATCCTGCCGGGGGCACCAGCCAAAAGGCGCCGGACCGATCATGGTCCGGGGCCTTTGACATCCACGTTTGACATCAACGTCCATGATCACTGACGGTCGGGACGCCTCTTGAGCAGCCGGTCCATGTGGCTGATCGCCTCCCGCTTGGTGTCCTGGACGACATGCGTGTACACGTCCATGGTGATGCTGATCTGGCTGTGGCCGAGGATCTCCATCACGACCCGGGGAGCGACCCCGGCCGCGGTGAGGAGGGTCGCACAGCCGTGCCGTGCGTCGTGCAACCGGATGACGCGGAGGCCGGCAGACTCGGCGACACGGGTGAAGGAGCGGTAGACGTTGCGCGGCTCGACCGGATGACCGGTGCGAGTGGCGAAGACGTACCCGCGCTCATCCCACAGCTCCGCGGCTCGTTGCTTGGCGGCAGCCTGGCGCAGCCGATGCCATCGAAGCGGCGGAACACACATCGCGGGGAGCGGCAGCGCACGACGGCGACGGTTCTTCGTCTCGTCGTTGTAGAGGACTCCGCGCCGCCGCTGGACCTGCTGCCGCACGTGGATCACGCGGTTGTCCAGGTCGACATCAACCCAGCGAAGACCGACGATCTCGCCCCGGCGGAGCCCCATGGCGATCGCGAGGACGAAGGCCGCATAGAGCGGGTCCTTTCGCGACGCCGCCAGGAAGTCGAGCGTTTCATCCAGTGTCCAGGGGGTCAGCTCCCGTGTGCTGGGGCGTGGCGGCTCCACCAGCCCGGCCACGTTCCTGGCGATGAGCTCTTCCCTGCAGGCCGCTGTGAGGGCCGTGCGAAGGACCCGGTGGGACTCCTTCGCCGTGGCAGCGGTCGTCTTGTTCTCCAACTGGACGAGGAAACGCCGGACGTCCCCGACGCTGAGGGATTCCAGCCGCTTCGTGCCGAGCAACGGCGCCAGGTAGAGCCGGACGTGTGCCTCGTACTTGTCGTACGTGCTGAGCTTCCGGCGAGGCTTGATGATGTTGTCCAGCCAGTACGGCAGCCATTCGGCGAGCTTGGCCGACTTGGTCGGTACGGGGATGCCGCTGTCCACCTTGGCCAGGAGCTCCCGGCGCTTGGTGTCGCACTCCGCCCAGGTCTTGCCGTAGGCGAACTTGCGGGCGCGGGTGCCGTCCGGTTGGAGGACGTAGACGGCTGCCTGATAGCGGCCGTCCTTGCGCTTGGTGATGGTCCCCGCGCCATTCGGGTTGCGTTTGCGTTGCTGAGCCATCAGGCAGCCGCCTCCAGTTGGTTGCTGATGTAGTCGCGGATGGCGCGTGCCGGGATGCGGCGGCAGCGACCGATGGTGAGCGAGGGCAGACGGCGGGAGCGGATCAGGTCGTAGACGGTGGACCGACCGAGCTTGAGCCGGGCCATGACGTCGGGAACGGTCAGCAGCTCGTCTTCAGGCATGGGCCGGTTCTCCTTCCGTTCCCGGTGCGGGGGCGAGGGTGGCTGTTAGCCATTCCTCGGTGGGGGTGAGGCCGGTTCCGGTGTAGGTCCAGTGGGCGAGGACGTACGTCGTTTCCTCGGACTGGCCTTCCGGGATTGCTTGGACGCGTCGCCATTCGGCGCGGGCATGGCGGAGGGTGCCCAGGGTGGTGGAGTAGTGGCGGGTTTTGGTGGAGAAGTGGCCGCGGAAGCCGAGCATGTGCGCCCATGCCCGGAGCCGTAGTTCTGCCAGGTCTTTGCGTGCGCCGAGGGTCCAGCAGGTGCGGATCATGCGGCGTGCGTGGTCGGTCAGATCGAGATGGGCAAGCTCGGCGACGAACCGCAACGGGCGGTCGAGGGTGCCCGTCGCGGTCTCGGCCCCCTTGGTCGCGTACTTGGCGATATACGCGGCGACCGCACGATCAGTCAGCTCACTGCCACCCGTGAAGTCGCTGCCGCGGATGGTGCGGACGTCGAGTTGCCGACCGAACGCGAACCGGTGAGCACGTCCATCGACCACCGGCCCGGAAACTCTTGCCGAGCGGACTGCGGCTTGGATGGCGTCGGTGAGGAGTTCGGCGGTGGCCCAGACCGGGGGTGGGGTGGTGTCGCCGTCGGGGCCGTCGAGGCGGATCACGGCATGGAAGTGGACAGCCCCGCGCCGCTGGTACTCGGCGACCTTGGCAAACGAGACCCGGGCCACGTGCCGGAAGTCCCGTTGGGTGAGTCCGGCTCGCTTGGCGATCTCGCGGCGCAGGTAGATCGAGAACCGCCGCCACAACATCCCCGCATGGGCGTTCCACAGCACCGCGGCTTCATAGTCGTACGTCGACGGGTTGAGCGGGGTACCGAGGGCGGGATCGTCGGCCGGATGGTTGGTGCCGCACCGGCAGGCTGGGCGACCACTGGGCCGGTTGTGGACAGGGCCGAAGCCGGGTGCGGTGAACGTGGCGAACACCCGAGGATGCGTGGAGACCTGTTCCGGAGTGCCCTTGCCCCCGCGCAGGCCGGCGGTGATCAGCTGGAAGGTGTCACGCCGATACACCTCAGCACAGGCCGTGCAACGAGTGGCCCGCCGGTTGTTGCACCGCACCAGCAGACTCCCCGCCGGAAGGTCAGCGGAGTCGAGACTATGCAGCACCGCACCGATCTCCCCCGATGAGGTATCGAGTCGGTGCTCCGTGCGGTGGCCGTCGAGACGAATGGGGTGGAGGCAGCCGCCCAGGCCGCGAAGTTGACGAGCCAGCGCGGGCAGCGTGCCGAAGGTAGCGAGTGCGCCCAGTTCCTTGAGTGGGACCGAGGTGGTTCCGGTAGTAATGGTGCTTCTCCTTGTTCTGACGTGTGTGTCGGGCGAAGGGGAAGGCCCGCCGGGACGGCGGATGCTTGGCGGTATCGGTGCCGTCCCGGTGGGCCGCTCAGCGGCGGTCGGTGCCGTTGACGATGTCGACACCGGTCCGGGTGCCGGAGTCGATGGCGGGGGCGAGCACGGTTTCGCTGAGGTAGAAGCCGAACAGCGCGATGACGACGACGATCCAGAGGCGGACGCCGAGGAACTTGATCGCGCCCCAGGCGATGACGCCCAGGATCAGGACGAGTGGCAGAGAGACGTTTACGGTCGGGACCTCCTGTCAGCGGATGGCGCAGCGGTGAGTTCGGGCGGCCAGCTCAGCGGCGGAGCGGGATGCGTAGTCGGCGGAGAGTCCGCAGCGGGGAGCCGTACAGGCTGCGGTGTGTCGTTCGCGGCCCCGGTGGTCGTACGAGGTGCCGACGTGCACGGGTCCGATACGGGCTAGGTCACGGAAGCGTTTGGGCGCCATGGGCGGCAGTCCTTTCAGGTGAGTTGGGCGGTGATCCGGTCCGCGAGCGCTTGCGGTACGCCGAGGCGGGCACGGAGGGTTGCGCCGTCGATGGGTTGGCCGGTCCGGTCCTGGTGGGCGGTGGCCACCTTCCGGGCGTGATCCAGCAGGGCAGCGGGGACAGCTGCGCAGCTTGGCCGCACATCGGGTTCCGGATCGGGCTCAGGCTCCGGTTCCGCAGTGGGCGGAGCAGTTTTCGGCTGGTGAGCGAGGAGAGTCCCGCCAAGGAAGGCGACCGCAGGCCATCCGGCGACGAGGATGCGGAGCCAGTCCGGCACGTCGCTGAGGTCGAGGAGTCCGGCGGTGGCGATGTTGGCGCCGAGGGAGGCCGCCAGCGCGGTGACGAACCAGCACCACCCGGACGCGGCTGAGTGCCCCGAACGCAGCCGACGCCAGGCCGCCACAAGCAGCAGGTCGACCGAGATCGGATAGGCCCACGCCTTCCAGCCGCCCTGTCCCGCGGCTTCGGCCAAGTCGTGCAGATGGGCGAAGGACAGTGCACCAGCGATCACGGCTTGGATCAGTACGGCGTCGATCTTGGCCAGGTGATGACGCATGGCGGAGCCCTCCAATCGGATTTGGGCATGGCGGGGGTAGGGAGTTGGCGCTTGAGTGGTCAGTGGGTGACGGGGTGCGGCTTGCTCAGCGGCATCGGAGGTTGCCCGGGAATCCACGGCATGGCAGGCCGGAAGCGGCTCAGCGCAGGTAGGTCCGGTGCCAGGACGGCTGTATCGCGGCAAACGGCGGCAGCGTCCTGAAGTGCGAGGTACGGAGTGCGGATGCGGGTCCAGCCGCCGGAGGTGTCTCCCGCGACAGCGAGGCCAGGGCGTTCAGGGGCGATGGAGCAGGCCGCCATGACAGCTTCCGGCGCGATGTCGCCCAAGGCCATCTTGGCCGAGGCTTCGTCGTTGACGCGGTGGCAGACTCGGCCGGTCAGCTGGGCCCGGAGCATGGTCGCTCCCTTGCCGAGTTCGGCCCCGAAGCGCTGCCCGCAGACTTCGAGATAGATGCCGGCCGCACGGCCGAGCTGGGCGAGCCTGATCAGCTGCGTGACCATCTCGTCCCGCCGTTCCTCGTCCTCCTTGGTCGCGGTCAGGAAGAGTTCCGCCACCTCATCGACGAACAGCACGATCGGCACCGGTCGTTCATGCTCGGCCAGGCCCCAGATATCCGACGCGGCGCACTCCCCCGGGCTCCCGGAGTTCGCCCCTTGCCGAGCTTTGATCAGGTCGTACCGGTCTTCCATTTCCTGTACGAGTACGGGCAGGAGTTCGGCGGCCTGATCCGGGTCGGTGGCCAGGGCGGAGAGCCGGGGAGCGAAGGGAGCCAGTTCGACACCCCGTTTGCAGTCGATGCCGACGAGGGCGATCGGCTGAGTGGCGAGTCCGGCGATCAGGTTCCGCAGGTACATCGACTTGCCCGACAGGGTCGCGCCGAGGGTGAGTTGGTGGGGAATGGTCAGGTAGTCCCGTACGAACGGAAGCGAGTCTTCCCGTAGGGCGACCGGCACGCACAGCGGCTTCACCGCCACGGCCTTGGGCATTCGGACGTTCCGCAGGAGGTCGAAGCCCACCAGCCGCAGTTCGACCACACCGGGCTTGACGGCGGCGACGTGCACCGCGTGTACGCCCCACGCGTGCCGCAGCCGCTCCGTCGAGGCAGCGAGGTCCGCCGGTTCCTGGCCGGGTGCGAGCCGGACGCGGAACCGCATTCCGGTCGCGGTCGGTCTGATCAGTCCACGCCGAGGTGGCACCGGCCGGACCTCTCGCCGGGTTGCCGCTGTGACGACCAGGACCCTCAGCCGGGACGGAGCGACCGCCAGGCCGCAGGAGTCCATGACCGACCCGTACGAGATGAGGACCCGGACGACTGAGAGCGGCAGGCCCACAACCAACCAGTACAGGGCCGGATACCGGGCCTTGGCCCAGACCGCCCCACCGCCGAGTGCGACGACGAGGCAGCCCAGAAGGGCGAGCGTCAGCGGACCGGGCATCTCAGACACCGGCACCGACTGTCGCACCGGCGGTCAGCGCGGCGGCTCGGTAGGCGATGCCGTGCCGTGCCTGGCCGTTGAACACCGACTCCCACGGGCGGGCGACCAGACCGGGCAGCGAGACGAGCCCGCCCAGGGGCAGCCCCTGTGTGATGCCGCTTTCGGGAACGGTGACGTGGACCAGAGCGGACTCGCCTTCGTCGATGTAGACGACGCCGACCTTCATCAACGCCTCACCGGTCTCGGCATCCTTGGCGATCTCACCGGTCTGCCGGTCGCGGACTTTGGGCTCAGGAATCTCGGTCAGCAGGATCGTCGCGGTGGAGGTGTCAACACGGATGGAACGCACGGGATGTCTCCTCAGAGGTTCACCTCAATGCATCTAGTCATCTAGACAAGATGCATCGGGATACAGGGTTCAGCAGGAACGAGACCCAGAGTGCCACACCTCTTGACCACTCGTCTATACGAGTTGGCGTTTTCGTGTGTACGAGTTCGCCGCGATCGATTCCCCGAGGGTCCGTCAGCATCCCGTGCGCACAGGCCGGTTAGGTGGCGGGCAGCTGGTAGTTCAGTACGTACGCATCCGCCGCCATGACCGTGTCGCAGACCTCCACCGCCCGTCCCTTGGTGTCGAAGGCGGTACGGATGAGATGGAAGACAGGCACACCGGCAGCGAGCCGCAGCGTCCTGACCTCCTGCGGCGAGGGCATCCGGGCCTTGATCTCTTCCTCGAAGTGGTCGAGGGTGTGGCCGAGTTCTTCCAGTCGGGCGTAGATGCCGCCAGGCCCCGGGTTGGGTTGGGCGATCGGGGTGTCGCGGGCGAGGTCGAGCGGCAGATACGAGACGGCGAACTCAACCGGCCGGCCGTCGAGCAGATAGCGACGGCGCCGAGCCAGGACCTTGCGGGGAGCTCCCAGCCGAGCCGAGATATCAGGGGTCGGACGCTCCTCTTTCACTTCCAGGTTGTCCACTTCAGGGTGACTGCCAGCCGCATCGGCCTCCACGATGAAGGCGGACTTCCCCTGCTCCCGGTGACGGCGGGCGAATCGGTCCGAGGCGAGACGGCGAACCGGCGGCCGAGGCCGGACGAAGACGCCCTTGCCGTGTTCGGACGAGACCAGGCCCTCACTCTGGAGGATGGAAAGCGCGTTGCGGACCGTCATCCGGGAGACGCTGAAATGCTCGACCAACTCGGACTCCGAGGGCAGCTTGGCCCCCTCGGCGAATCGCCCCTTGTCGATGGCTTCCCGCAGCTGATCGGCGATCTGCCGGAAGACGGCGCGGTCGCTGGTGGGGTCCAGTGAGCCGAGCAGGCCGGACGCAAGAGCGGACATGTGCACTCCTTTGGATATCTAGACAAGAGGCTGAGTGCTGTTGCTACGGTGAGCAGCCTAGCCAGCCCGCCGGGACGAGGAACGCCGAACGTGACTGATGCCGAACGCCCCCACTCCGTGAGCGTCGCCGGAGTGATCGTGGACGACCACGGTCGCGCCCTGCTGATCAAGCGACGCGACAACGGACACTGGGAGCCGCCCGGCGGAGTGGTCGAAGCCGGGGAGACCCTGCCCGAGGCGCTTCAGCGGGAGGTGCTGGAAGAGACCGGCATCAAGATCGAGCTTCCCGCGACCCTGACCGGCATCTACAAGAACATGACGGGCCTGATCGTCTCGCTCGTCTTCCGCTGCCGTGCCATCGAGGGCCAGCCGACCACCGGTGACGAGACCAAGGCTTTGCGTTGGGTCACCCGCGACGAGGCGGCCGAGCTGGCCGACGAGGCGTATGCGATCCGAGTCCAGGACGCACTCGACACCATGACCCCGCCTGCCGTCCGAGCCCACGACGGCGTGCGACTCATCTAGTACAAACCATCGGTCCATAGCCGCCCACCAGCATAAAGGAACTTGTATGCACGAGTATATGAGTGAAATCCGAGTCTGGGGCCTCACTTGTCCAGGATTCCGAGAGGAGGTGAGCCGGGCCAGGCGCTGGACCCGCGACATCCTCAACGGCCACCCGAGCACGGACGACGTCGCAGTGATCGTCACGGAGCTCAGCGCCAACGCACTCCGGCACACGGCCAGCGGCGAGAAGAACGGCGCCTTCCACATCACACTCGCGCTCGCCGAGCACGCCGTCTTCGTATCAGTGGCCGACGCGGGGAGCAGTAGCACCGTCCCGAGGGTGACGTGCGCCGATGACATGGCGGTCAGCGGCCGAGGGCTCGACATGGTCACCACACTCGCCGACAGAGTCGCCATCCACAGCACCGGCCACGGCCACACCATCACCGCGGAACTCCGAACGCAGGAGCCAGAGGGGCACCCATGGTGACGCCCCTATCCGCCTTACCAAGCCGCCCCACCTATTGGTGCGAGGCCACCGCCCAACCCACGACCGGTGGCAACACCTGCTGGCTCGGCTCCTATATGGCCCGCAGCCCCCGCCTGGCCTTGCGGTGGTTCACCCGCCGGGTCCGCGATGTCACCGACCAACTCGATCCCCACTACGCCGCCCCCGGCCGCCACTGGCTCACCGACCACACCGAGCACGAGCGCGCCCGAACATCCCTGGCCGAAGGCGAGATGTACACCCTCACCCTCCACGACGACACCGCACGGTACGTACTCTCCGCCCGCCCCACAGGAACGACCCTATGACCGCGCGACTCGTCACCCCCGGCTTCTGGTGCGAATGCCAGACCCACACCACTACCGCCATGACACCCGTACTGGTCGGCTCACTCAACACTGACAGTGCAGTGCAGGCCGTCCGCTGGATCAGAACCGCGGTACGCACCATCGTTCCGGCACTGGACCCAGAGCCGTTCCAACAGGTCCTCGACTGGCTCACGCTGGAGTACCTCAACACCGTCTTGACCCTCAACTCTGGCCAACCGATTGCATTCACGGTCACCCAGGCCACCACCACGATCCAATGGACCGCCAGACCAGTGCACTTCCTCCACCTGGCCCACCGCCAGACTGGCAACCTCCCAGCCTGCGCAGACCAGTACACCGAGCCGCCGTGGACTCAGTGAGAACAACTTTCTCTACGGTTTCAAGGCGTCTCGCTTCGCTCGCCGCACGCGGTCCGGCTCTGGCCGGGCCCGCCGCTCCTGTCTCCGCCCCGCTCCGGCCCCGGCTCCGCCGGCCGCGCCGAGAGCGGGTGGGTGGGTGGTGAACCCCGATGTGGCTGGGGCGGTCGGCTCCGCGGCTTTAGGCAGCCACCATGGGGCGAGCCTCTAAGATCGGGGCCCACATCGTGCCATTGCGGGCAGGTCCACAGACCGCCCGATTCGCCGAAAGCTTACGGGCCCCGATCTCTCGCCCCATGGCAGCTCCCGCCCAAAGCCGCTCCACCGACCGGACTCACCTGCGGATAACCGAGGTGCCCTCAAGAGGTCGAGTAATGAACTGAGCGTCGACTACTCCTCAAAGAAACTCTGAAAAATAAGGTCGAACTCGCATTGGATATCAGCCGCTTCCAAAGCGAGCGCAGATCTCATCCCGCTCGCCGTTCGATGCTCATCACAGAAGTTCTGGGCTGCAGTAAGTTTGTCTCCTACAACCGAAGAAGGGTAATAGTCCTCGATTGTTCCACGTTCAAGCACATAGATCTTTTCCTCACGCAGCGTCGCAATCAAGGAGGATTTTGCCTCTTCGATCTCGCGGTTGAGCGGATACTTGATTGCGCTGACCCGTAGGTCACGCGTCACGACGCGAGTGAAGAATTCATCAACCTTTTGCCTCACATGAGGCCAATCACCCTCTCCCGCCAAAAACATATCTGCGGCCTGCTTCGCGTCTCGCCAAAGCTCCTTCATGGCTGGCGCGTCACGAGCTTTTCGAGCCTGATTACTCGAAAGATCGTAGGATGCCGCGCCTTCCTTTGCGATCACTGCACCAACAAGCGACATGAGATGGCGCTGTTTTTTCATGGAGTCTTCGCTAGCTCCTAGCTTATTGAACCCCTCGGAAATTGCGTCCAGATCTGCAAGCACCGCAACCGAAACACCAAACCGCTCAAAGAATTCTCGATATCTTCCGATGCTGGACTTACCATTGACTCGCGCAATGGCTACAGATCGCCTATCGAAATCCCAATCAGGGCACAGAGTGCGAGCAACGTGCGGGATCAAAATGTGGTCACTGTCACCCTCAACCAGAAGGACCTTGTCGGAAAAGAAAGCGGCATCATTGTTCTCTTGGCGAATCATCTGAAACTGATCTTTCGCCTTTAGGTGCGAGAGATCTACGGGATAGGCAACAGCCTCTGGAGGTGTAACGTTTCGGTCTTTTGCAATCTTCACAAAGGTGCCGGTAGCTTGCGGGCTATAGAAGGATGTGGAGTGAGTACTTACCAGCACATGATTATCCTGAGCGAATACTCTCAACGCTTCGAAGAGTTGACGTTGTGCACGCGGATGAAGAAAAAGTTCAGGCTCCTCAAACAACAGGAAGTAGGGCCTCCGTGCCGTTTCGGGAAATCCTCCGCGCATGGAGGCTCGCAACTCCGCATAAGCTCTGAGGATGGCAAAGGTTATAGACCTCCGGAGACCATCTCCCTTGCTCTTGAACGCCCCACGGACTCCGTCATCGACTGTAATTGTTGCGTTCGAGAGAATGCTCTTGAGGTCAGGCGGAGGGATTTCAATTTGTGTGACGGTATCCGGAAAGGCTGCTTGGAGATTCCTCTGTACCAGCTGTTCAATCTGCCGGACCTCGGCCAACCTTTCATCTACCTGAGTGCCGTCTTCCTGAATTTCAACATTTAGATACCCACGGAGTTGCCCAAACAGCGAACTCAGATCTGCAAGCTGCGGCTTAATTTGCTCAAAGAGGATCCCAAGCAATTTCCCAAATGAGGCACTTTCGGTGGTCTTCAGATCGTCCGAGAGCTCTTTAACTGCAGGAATGTAAATAACTTCCGGAAGGAGCGCCTGAATGGATCTATCCATTCCGGTAGGAAGCTCCACATCGCCTTTCACTCGCTCAGAAGGAGGAAGATCACTGGCCAGTCTTGCGACCGCCTCCTTGACTTCTTTTTGAGTGGTTTTCTGCGAAAGAACCTCCCGCAACTGAGGAAATACGTAGATGACACTCTCTCTTAGCTCCTCGCCTCGTTTCCCTGCGACGAGCTCATTGACAGAAGACGGCCAATAACTCTTGTCGGAAGGGACTTCATCCACCTGGCGAAGAAGCCCCCTGCCAGGACTTTTATAAACACGAGAAAGCGTTAGCTTGCCTCCCTCGGTTGCCTTTTCAATTCTCCCCCGATGCTCTTCGGCGAGACGCGCTAGATCTTCATCCTTTATCTCCTCAAAGACAATCTCGATGCGGAGTTGGCTACTTTTGTCATAGAAGTCAGAGTCCTTCAGGGTCGGACCGCTGAAGAATATGTCCAGCGCTTGCAGAATAGATGACTTCCCTGCGTTATTTTCGCCAATTATGCAACCAAATTGAGAGATCGGCATTTTCAGATCTCGGAGACCTCGATAATTTTGGACATGTATATGCGAGATCCGCATTGCAGTGCCTCTCATGGATCACGGTTTGTTCGCCCTAGGGTGCAAGGGGCATGAGCTGAACAGCCTAGATCCACGAGGCTCCCGTTCGAGGCGTGTTGGACAAACTGGCCTCCGCGCGCCAAAGCACCTGGCCTCCAGAGGTACTGGCTCAGAAACCCGTACCATCGACATTTTGGCCTTGTACTGCAACACCAGGACCACAAGTCCACTGGCATCCCATGGGTTTCGGTAGTCTCTGGAGCTTGGCTCCCAGGTCTGAGTAGAGAAGACCTGCCACATGTCGCAACGGCTGGCTGAGCACACCGAAGCACGCAGGAGCTTCCGCACTAGGGAGCTTGTGACGAGCGATGCGTCGAGTTCGTACGCGACCCTCTGTCGAACGAAGACCCCCCGGTCTGACATCACCAGCTGACATCAACGTCGCCGGACAGCAACGGATCCCGGCATCTGAAACTGGACTCCGAACCGCCGGGGGAGCACTAGCCCAAGCAGTTGGCTTGGCCGAGCGATCGAACTCCTAAAGCGGGTGTCGCAGGTTCGAATCCTGCCGGGGGCACAGGACGAAGGGCCAGTTCAGAGGCTTGATTCCCTCGAACTGGCCCTTCTTCATGATCACGGCCGTGCCACCCCGTGCCGGAAGCCCGCGCTGGGAGTCCGCGACGCCCCGCTCTTTCCGGATCGTCGAGCCGATCGGCAATCTCCCGATCACGACCGTTGCGGTACGAGAGGCCACCCGTAGCGCACCTGGCCCGAAGGCTCCGCATCATCGCGGGCAGTTAGAGTCCGCCCTGTGAACGAGCACGAGGCGAGGATGGCCCGTCCCCGCATGGCAGCCGGCGCTCTCTTCTTCGACGAAGCCGGTCGCGTCCTGCTCGTGGAACCGTCCTACAAGGACTACCGCGATGTACCGGGCGGCTATGTCGAACGAGGCGAGTCACCCTTGAAAGCCTGCACGCGGGAGATTCACGAGGAACTGGGCATCACACCCCGCGTCGGCCGTCTGCTCGTCGTGGACTGGGCACCGAATCCAGGGGAGGGGGACAAAATCCTCTACCTCTTCGACGGCGGCCTCCTCAGCACAGACCACCGCCACCAGGTCGCGCTGCGGGCCGACGAACTCCACGGCTACGACTTCCACCACGCCGAACGGTTGCCAGAGCTCACCATCCCCCGCCTCGTACGCCGCATCACCGCTGCCATCCAGGCCCGCCTGGATGGCCTGACTGTCTATCTGGAACATGGCGAGCCGCCAGAAGCAGGCTCCTGACCAGGTCGAGTACCCGCGTTCACAGTCTCGTCCGTGGTCTCATTCGCACCCGTCCGCACAACAGCGTCAAGCACGCCGTCAGGATCCGGTTCCGCACCTCACGCGATTGCCCCAGGGCGAATCCTGCCGGTGCACGGCGACCGCAGCAGGACAGAGCATTCCGTCCGTGTGAGCGGATCTTGAGGCTGGTCTGCGCCGACCGTGTATCCCCCAGCACAAAAGCCCCAGCCCTCCCCGAGTGGAAGGCCAGGGCCCTTGCTTGCCGGCGAAGGGGGTCAGGCGACCAAGGCCACCTCGGTGCCGGGTGCCGTGCCCGGGTAGGCGTCGTTGACCAGGTTGAGTTGGCTCTGCATGTACCAGGTGCTGAGGCCGAAGGCGAAGAACAGGAGCGTGGCCGTGGTGGGGTTGCACGTCACCGGGAGGCCGGCCGCGCGTTGTGCGTTGGCGATGGCCCGTGCCGTGTTGCGGAAGGAGATCAGCGGTGCGATCAGGGTCCAGCCCAGGAAGATCAGCACGAGAACGCTGCCGCCCGGCTTGAGGACGCGCCGCCGGTCGAACTCCTGCAGTTCGTTGAGGATCTTGTAGTACCAGACCAGTTGGTAGACCCCGAGGGTGATCAGCGGTAGGCCGATCCACACCGCGGCCGGTCCGCGACGCTTCATGGTCAGGCCGGTCAAGCGGCCGGCCACGGGGGCCTCGGCGCCTTGGGGCGCGACGGCGACCCCGGCGGCGGGCGCGGTGTTCTGGCTCGAATCGGCGTTGGGCTGGACGTCAACCATGTAGCGGGCTCCGTTTATCCATGTCGTGGTGCTGGTGTGAGCCGGAGCAGCGTGACAGGGGAGCGAAGGGCACGTGAGGGCAGTTGCCTGTTCGTTACCGGCTGTCACGTCATCGTGATCAAGTCGGTCTCGGAGGCGGTCCGCGCGTACCTGGGCGCGATCGCGCTCCCTCGGTGTTGCGGCGTCGGTGTCCGGTCCCGGAAGGCTCGGCACCGCCGTTGGCGAGGGCTCCGCGCCGGGCCCGCACCCCATTCACAGACACTGGACGTGGACGGCCCGAGCGTCACAGCATGTGACGATGGGAGGCCCGGTGCAGGACGGGCCGGGGCGAGCGGCAGTGGCCCAGCGGGGTCCCGTACGAGGTCGCCCGGCACTCCGCGGGGAGCCGTCGACGCAGCAGACGTCGACACGACATCCAGTCATACCTAGGCAGGAATGCGCAGCTCAGAGATCTATTCATGGCATGTATACATCCCGTGTATAGTCGAGCCATGTCCATCGGTCACACTCTGCTCGGACTCCTGGAGTCCGGCCCGCGTCATGGTTACGACCTCAAGCGCGCCTTCGATGAGAAGTTCGGCCACGACCGCCCCGTCCACTACGGACAGATCTACTCGACCATGTCCCGCCTGCTGAAGAACGGCCTCGTCGAGGTCGACGGCGTGGAGTCCGGGAGCGGGCCCGAGCGCAAGCGGTACGCCATCACCAAGGCGGGCATCACCGATGTCGCCCACTGGCTCGCCCAGCCGGAGAAGCCCGAGCCCTACCTCCAGTCGACCCTCTACACCAAGGTCGTCCTCGCCCTGCTCACCGGGCGCAGCGCCGCCGGACTGCTGGACACCCAGCGGGCCGAGCACCTGCGTCTGATGCGCGTACTCACCGATCGCAAGCGCCACGGCGACATCGCCGACCAGCTCATCTGCGACCATGCCCTTTTCCATCTCGAAGCCGATCTGCGCTGGCTGGAACTGACAGCCGCCCGACTGGACCGACTCGCGCAGGAGGTCAGCGCATGAGTACCGAACCCAGGACCCTCGACGGTCCCCTGTTGTCCGCCGAGGAACTGCACAAGTCCTTCGGCCCCACTCCGGCCCTCGACGGGGCTTCGTTCTCGATCCGCCGTGGGGAGGTCGTCGCCATCATGGGCCCCTCCGGTTCGGGCAAGTCGACCTTGCTGCACTGCCTCGCGGGCATCGTCCCGCCGGACTCAGGCACGATCACCTATGCGGGGCGGAACCTCACCGCCCTGACGGACGCACACCGCAGCGCCCTACGACGCAGCGAGTTCGGCTTCGTCTTCCAGTTCGGCCAGCTCGTGCCCGAGCTCAGCTGTGTGGAGAACGTGGCGCTCCCGCTGCGCCTGGCCGGTACGCGGCGCAAGGAGGCGCACCGCGTGGCCAAGGAGTGGCTGGAGCGGCTGGAGGTGTCCGACGTCGGGCACAAGCGCCCTGGTGAGGTGTCCGGTGGTCAAGGCCAGCGCGTCGCCGTCGCCCGGTCTCTGGTGACGACTCCGAAGGTGGTGTTCGCGGATGAACCCACCGGTGCCCTGGACTCGTACAACGGCGAGCGGGTGATGCAACTGCTGACCGACGCCGCACGCGAGACCCATGCTGCGGTGGTCCTGGTGACGCATGAAGCCCGGGTGGCCGCGTACTCGGACCGGGAGGTCGTGGTCCGCGACGGTCAGGTGCGCGATATGGCGGGCGTCGGATGAACGACCCCACGAGCGGCGCCGGGCTGCGCGGTTGGGCACGGGATCTGACGCTGGGCGTCCGATTCGCCGTGACCGGAGGCCGGCGCGGCTGGACGCGTACGCTGCTGACCGCCTTCGGCGTCGGTCTCGGAGTCGCCCTCCTGTTGGTGGCAGCTGCGATCCCGCACGCCCTCCAGAGCCGTGATGACCGTCAGGGAGACCGCACACCCGCGCCGCAGGGCAGCGGGCAGCTCTCCGAAGCAGCGTTCCACCATGCCCAGACCGAGACCGTCTTCCGTGACGACGTGATCACCGGCACCCTCTTCCGCGCCGCGGGCAAGGGCACCCCCAGCGCCCCTCCCGGTCTGGCGGCGCTGCCGAAGCCCGGTGAGATGGCGGTCTCGCCGGCCCTGGCGGAACTCCTCGCGTCCCCGGGCGGCACCCTCCTGAAGGAACGTTTGCCCTATCGGGTCACCGCCACCATCGGTGACCGCGGGCTGATCGGTCCCGACGAACTGCGCTACTACGCGGGCAGCGACCAGCTCACCGCGGAGAACGCCAAGGGCACGAGCGACAGCTTCGGGCGGTACGAGGTCGGCGAACCCTTCGTCGGTGTCCTCCTCCTCATCGCCGTGATCGCCTTCGTGGCACTACTGCTCCCGGTGGGGGTCTTCATCGCCACCGCGGTGCGGTTCGGCGGCGAACAGCGCGACCGAAGGCTCGCGGCACTGCGCCTCGTGGGCTCGGACCGGGCCATGACCCATCGGATCGCCGCGGGTGAGGCCCTGTGCGGAGCGCTGTTGGGACTGGTCGTGGGTGCGGGCCTCTTCGTGCTCGTCCGGCAGTTCGCCAGTGCCGTGACGGTCTGGGACATCACCGCGTTCCCCTTCGACATCGTCCCCAACCCGGCGCTCGCAGCGCTGATCCTGATCGCCGTACCGGTGGCCGCGGTCGGTGTCAGCCTCTTCGCCATGCGCGGAGTGTCCGTCGAACCCCTCGGCGTGGTGCGGAGCAGCGCCCCGCGCCGGCGCAGGCTCTGGTGGCGGATCCTGCTCCCGGTCCTGGGCATCCTGCTCCTGCTGTCGTCGGCGAGCGCGCTCACCCTGGCGGGTGACGAGTCCTTCCAGATCGCGCTGGGCGCCGCCTTGACGCTGACCGGCATCACCGCGCTCCTGCCCTGGCTGGTCGAGGCGGTCGTCTCCCGGCTGGACGGCGGCCCGGTGGCCTGGCAGCTGGCGATCCGACGGCTTCAGCTCAGCAGTGGCGCCGCAGCACGAGCCATCAGCGGAATCGTCGTGGCGGCGGCGGGCGCGATCGCGCTCCAGATGTTGTTCAGCTCCGTGCAGGGAGACTTCACCAAGTCCACCGGTGTGGACACCTCCCGCGCGCAACTCCAGGTGGAGAACGGCACCAAGGACGGTCGGGAGGCGCGCGAGGCCCTCACGACCCTGCGGGAGACCACCGGAGTCGCCGGGGTGATCGGGCTGACCGAGGGACTCATCGAACGGCAGGGCCCCAAGCGCACCGGTGAGGACTTCGTGCCCTTCACCCAGCTGACCGTCGCCGACTGCCCCGCGCTGCGCACGCTGGTGAAGCTGTCCTCCTGCAAGGACGGGGACGTCTTCACCGTCCGTCAGCCCAAGGGCATGGAGACGTACTCGTACCGGCCGGAGCCGGGTGCGAAGGTGAATCTGATCAGGAACGACGGGGGCGAGGGAGCCGGGCCGAAGCCGCGCCCGTGGCAGTTGCCCGCGACCACCCAGGAGGTGAAGTCCCTCGTCAGCCCGGTGGGCACCCACACGGCCGGGGTGCTCGCCACCCCGGCGGCGCTCGATGTCGATCTGATGCCCCTGCCCCGGATCAACGCGATGATCAAGCTGGCGCCCGATGTGACGGACGCGGCCGAGCTTGTGCGCAATGCGGCGGCGAAGCTGGATGCACGGGCGAGCGTCTCCACGCTGGAGTCCACGGAGACCGTGCGTCGGTTCGACGGCCTGCGCACCGGAATCTTCGTGGGAGCCACGGCGACGATGGTCCTGATCGCGGCATCGCTGTTGGTCTCCACCCTGGAGCAGTTGCGGGAGCGGCGACGGCTGCTGTCGATCCTGGTCGCCTTCGGCACCCGGCGCTCGACCCTGAGCTGGTCGGTGCTCTGGCAGACGGCCCTGCCCATCGCACTCGGGCTGGCGCTCGCCGTGGCGGGTGGCACGGTCCTGGGGCTGACGCTGCTGTTCATGGTGGGCAGCGGGGTCGCCGACTGGACGGTTTCCCTGCCGATCGTCGGGGTGGGCGCGGCACTGATCGCCTTGGTGACCCTGTTGAGCATGCCTCCGCTGTGGCGGATGATGCGCCCGGACGGATTGCGTACCGAGTAGCCGCCCGGTGGGTACGCGAGCGGCCCGCTCCCTGTACATCGGTACGGGGGCGGGCCGCCCCCGTACCGACGACAGGGGTTCACTCCTGCATTTCCTTGGGGCAGGGAGTGCCCCGGGGAAGGTCGTAGGGGGCTGCCAGTCGGTACACCCCGGGCCGGGGTGCCAGCAGTTCCGTCCACTCGTCGCCTTCGGCGTCCTCTTCGGCCTTGATCAGACAGCCGTTCGGGTTGGTGAACGACTTGGGCTCGCCTTCGGCGCGCTCCTTGGACGCCTCGGACTCCTGCGGGCCCTCGACCTTCTCGCGCTGGTCGTCGACGATGCTCAACCAGGGCGAGTAGGGCACCCGGATCAGCACCCGTCCCGCGGTGGTGACCTTGAGCCTTATCTCTTCCTCGCCCGCGTGCTGGACGACCGCGGGCGCATCCGCGAGGGGCGTGGGCTCCTTGACGGCGAACAGCTGCCAGTTCGCATCGCTCCAGACCGGCTTGAGATACGGCTGTCCCTCCTTCACCAACTCGGTCTCCTGCTCGGCCCCGGTGTCGGGGGTGCCGTTGGGCAGGACCACGTAGTGCACGGCCCAGCGGTCCAGCCAGGCGCGGTAGTCGGCGGAGGTGAGGGTGCGGTCCTTGTCGTAGAAGAGCGGGTTGCGCTTCATGTCGGCCTGTCGGTTCCAGCCGCGGGCCAGATTGACGTACGACGCGAGTGCGGACGCCTCCCGATGGCTCTTGGCGGGAACGACCTCGACCCGGCCCCGCTCGGACTTGACCTCCTGGAGCTTGCTGACGAGCGGTGCCAGCTCACGCGTCCAAGCGGCCGTCGGTGCGGTGCGGACCATGTCGTCCACGCCCTTGAACCCGATCCAGAAGTTCAGCCCGGCGAAGGCGAGGAGCAGCGCGTACCACTTCCGGGTGCGCGGAACCGTGTACGGCAGGACCGCGAGGAGCGTCACTCCGGCGAAGAGCATCGGCAGCCGGGAGACGTTCGAACCGATCTGGGAATCGATCGCCCAGGTCAGGAGGGTGCCGAGCGCATAGACGGCGGCTGCGGTGCGGACCGTGCGCCACTGCTTGGGTACGAAGAGGAATACCAGCACGCCGTAGAGGAACGGCAGCGAGGTCGAGGCCAGGGACATCGGCTGGGTGCCGGAGAACGGGAACAGCCAGGAGGAGAGCGCCACGACCGCCGCGGGCGGGAGGCCGATGGCGTACGCGCCCGGGCGCCGTCCGTTGAGGAACAGTGCGGCTGCGATGACCCCGAGGAACAGACCTGCGACCGGGCTCGCGGCGGTCGCCAGTGCGGCGAGCGGGGCGGCGACGGCGGCCTTCGCCCAGCGCTTGGTGCGCCAGCGGTGCGGCCAGCAGAAGACGGCGGCGACCGAACCGAGCGCCACCATCATGCCGAGGCCGAAGGTCACCCGGCCGGAGAGCGCGTTGCAGAAGAAGGCGAAGACCCCGGCGAGCGAGCAGGCCAGCGGATTGCGCACGGCGCGCACCCGGACCAGGATCAGTGCGGTCAGCGCCGCGGAGACCGTACCCGCGACCATCATGGTCGAGCGCACGCCGATCAAGGACATCAGATACGGCGAGACCACGCTGTACGACACGGGATGCATCCCGCCGTACCAGGCGAGGTTGTACGCGGAGTCCGGATGTCGACCGACGAACTCGGCCCACGCGTCCTGGGCGGCCAGATCGCCGCCGCTGTTGGCGAAGAGGAAGAACCAGAGCAGATGCACGACCGCCGCGACGGCCGTGGTCACGAGAACGGGACGGCGGGTCAACCGGTCCCTGAGGTCGGCGAGTACGCTGCGGTCCCCCGGGGTCCCGGGCCCGGTCGCCGGACCGGTGTCGATAGTGTTGGACGCGGGCTGGCGTATTCGCGGCCCCGTACGGATGCTGCGGCCGTCCGTTTGGACCGGCTCAGCAGTAGTCACTGCGGCTCTCCCCGTCTCCCCGTCCGTATGTGGTCGTCGCTCGCCCACGAAGACGCTGTCCCGGCGCCTTTGAGTTGACCGGACGCTAACACGAGGGCGTCCCGGTTTCCCGGGACGCCCTCGTGGGCCCGACCTGCTCAGCCGAGCCTGGTCAGCTTGGCTCCGAAGCCGGGCTCGGCGAGTTCCTGCTGGAGCTCGATGGGTGCGGTGACCTTCCCCGGCCCGGTGCCGACCGAGATCTGGCCGACGATCTGACCGGACTTCGCCGCCCCGGGGAGCTTCTTGCCGCCGTCGTTGATCTCGATGGAGACCCGGTGGCCGGCCCAGCCGATCGCCTTGAGGTCCTTGGCGGCAACGACCGCCGTCCGACCGCCGAGACCGTCGTCCACATAGCCGACGACCTGTCCCTTCTTGACCGCGACCGCGGAGGTGACGGCCTGCTGGGTCGCCGCGATCACATTGATGCTGTGGTCGATGGCGAGGTCGACCTTCTCCTTCAGGAGCTTGGCGTCCTGAACGCCCAGGGTGACACCGACGATCTGGTGCAGTTCGCCGTCCACTTCGGCGTTGGCGGCCCAGAGCAGATTGCCGCCGGCCGGGGTGGACGATCCGGTCTTGATGCCACCGACGCCGTCCTCGAGGAGGGCCCGGTCGTTGCCGTTGCGCAGCGGGATCCCCACACCCGGGATCTCCTTCATCGTGGTGTTGACGATCTCACGGAAGATGTCGTTCTTCATCACGGCCTGGGCCAGTTTCAGCTGGTCCTGGGGGGTGGAGACGGTGGTCTCCTGGAGACCGCTGGGGTCGGTGTAGAGGGTGTCGGCCATCCCGAGTTCCTTGGCCGCGTCATTCATCTTCTTGACGAACGCCTGCTCCGTGCCGGCGTCCCAGCGGGCGAGGAGCCGGGCGACGTTGTTCGCGGAGTGGATCATCACCATCTCCAGCATCTCGCGCTGGGTGAACTTCTGGCCCTTCGACACCGGCACCCGGGACTCGTCCGTGTTCTTGCTCTCGTCCTCGGTCTGCTGATCGACGGTGATCTTGGGGCCCACCTGCTTGCCGGTGATGGGGTGTTCCTTGAGGATCACGTACGCGGTCATCGTCTTGGCGACGCTCGCGATGGGCGCGGGACGCTGAGCCCCATAGGTGGCCACCGTGCCCACGCCGTCGACGGCCACGGCCCCCTGTCCCTCACCGGGGAACGGCAGGCTCAACGCATCGCCCTGGAAGGTGAAGGTGGGGTCGGTGGAGAGCTTGAGCGTCGGCGCGGGCAGCGGGCGCAGAACCTGCACGATCGCAAAGACGATCAAGAGGACCGCCAGCAGCGGCGTCCAGATCTTGACCCTGCGGATCAAGGTGCGCACCGCGGTGTCGGGCGGTGGCGGGGTGTTCGTCAGCTCCGCGAGCAAATCCAGCGGGGGCAAAGGCGGTACGGGCTGCTGGGTGGTCCGCTCGGGCTCGCTCAAGCCTGCGGGCGCACCGGCCGGAGGGCCGCCCGCGACCCGGTCCCGGTCCGCCGGAGCAGCGGTTCCGGTCTTGTTGGCGACCGGGGTGCGCGGTCCGTCGTCGCTGCGCAGCGGCACGAACGTACTGGGCCGTGGTGACGGGGAGTCCTTGGCGCTGGGGTCGGACTCGGGTCGTGGCGCGGGCGGGGCCTTGAGCGAGGCGGTGGTGTTGTCGGTCTTCTTGGCGGTGCCCACCTTGTCAGCGCCAACGGTGCTGTCTGCGCCATCAATACTGCCCGTGCTGGTGCTGGTGGCAGCTTCGCCGGGCTTGCGCAGCGCCTTGAAGACGGCGGTGGGCTGGTCAACGGCGGGTCCGGTCCCCGTGGAGGCATCGGCGGGCCCGGTCGCGGATCCGCCCTTGGACGCCGGAGTACCGGCCCTGGACGCCGGAGTACCGGCCTTGGGCGAGGCGTCGGCCTTGGGCCGGTCCTCGGTCGAGGACTTCGCCGTTCGGTGTCCCGAGCCGCCGGAAGGGCCGTCCGTGGAGGTGTCAGAGCTCTTGGCCTCCGCGGGTGCCGTCCTGGCCGGTGTCCCGGCAGCCGGTGTCCTGCCCGGCGCCCTTTCGGCGGCTTCTGCTGCGGACGGGGTGCCGCTCGGGGAGGGCTCGGTGGTGGCGCGGGCGGCCCAGGAAGGAGTGCCGGGGGTTCGGCCGGCCCCTGTGGTGCGGGAGTCGGCATCGGACTCGCCCCCCGCCCCGGAGTCGGTACGCGCGGCACCGGCGGCCGAAGCCGCGCCCTTCGGGTCACGTGTCTCGGAACCGTCGGCCTTCGGCGCCTGGGGGGTTCCGGTGCCTTCGCCGGCCCCCGTACGGCGCTTGGTGAGGTCCGTGGACGTACCGGGCCCCGACGCCCCGGACGCAGTCTCCGCGGCGGGCCCGGTCTCGGAGGTGTCCGCGGAGGTGGCCGTCGACGGCTCGGAGGGCTTCTTCGTGCTCCCTGAAGCGCCCCGGGGGGCCGTCACCGACGCCGCCGGTCGGGAAGCGCCGGCCGCGGGCCGCCGGGCGCCGTCCGGCGCCTCCTCGCGCTTCGCAGGTTCATCATCCGCCACAGCGGAGGCCCGGCCCTCGGCATCGCCGTCGTTCGCCTCGTCGCCATCCGCTTCGCCGCTGTCGACCGGGGCACCGGCTTTGTCCAGGGTGACGCGATCGCCGGCGGTCCGACTCGTCGTACCGCCCGTCGTGGTACCTATCTCGGCACCGTCGCGATCGGCCTCGGGGAGCACGGCCGTCCGCTCGTCCGCGGACGCCTCGCGTGACTGCGGCAACAGCGCGGTCCTCTCGGCGCCCGCGCCCTTGCCCTTCCCCGTACCGCCGCTGTCGGTGTCGGTGTCGGTGTCGGTGTCGGCAGCCGATTCCGCATCGGCTTCCGCGGCCGGTGCGTGATCCACCGACGCCACCCACGCGGCCACCGCAGAGCGCAGTTCGGCGTCGCTCTGCACGGAGCCGGTCTCGGTGCCCTGCTGACGCACTCCGGAGTCCGGGGCCTTGCGTCCGGCGGCGCCGGACGGCTTCGGTTCGTCGGGGAGCCTGAAGACCGCGGTCGGCTGATCCACTTCCGACGCTGACGCCCGTCCGAGCATGGCGAGACGCGGATCGCGTTCCCCCTCGGTCGTCTCCCCCGACGACTTCCGCTGCTCCGACCTGTCGGGGGACTCGCCCGCCACCGTGCCTCCTCCATGAGTCGTGCGCCGCTGCCATACGTACGCACTACGGGTCGCCGCATCCGGCAGCCCGTGTTGTCCGAACCATCTATCAGTGTCCTGTGTGAGAGCACGGCCCCTGGGCGTAGACGAGAACGACATACCTAACGGTTCCCATACAAAGCACCCAGGCGCTCTCGACAGACCAATGTGAGAGGGGTCACCCTGTCATTCATCCACGCGGGGAGGCATGGATGGGCAGGAGCCGCAGAACAATTCCGGAGGAGCTTTTGCTGCTCGCTTTGGACCCGACGACGGGAACCACAGCGCAGCCGCAATCGCTCGACCTTGGTCTGGCCGGAGCACAGCTAGTGGAGCTGGCTTTGGCAGGACGGATAGCCCCAGACGGGGATCGTATCGCCGTGGTGATGCCACGGCCGACCGGAGATCCAACACTGGACTCCGCGCTGGAACTGCTGCGCCGACGTGGCAGTCCGGTTCGCGCGGTCCACTGGATCGGCGGGCCCCGACTGGGGTTGCGCCAGATCTACCTGGCACACCTGGAGCGGTGCGGCATGGTTCATGCCGTGGCGGGCCAGATGTGCGGGGTGCTGCCGACGACTCGCTACCAGGCGACGGACACGGCGATCAGCAGGGACATCCGAGCCCGGCTGGACAGTGCGATCCGCACCGGTGTTCCACCGGACCCGCGGACCGCGGCGCTCGCCGCGCTGGCCCATGCGGTCGGACTCGGCAAGCACCTCTACCCAGGAAATGAGGGGCGTTCCTCGCGATCCCGACTGCGGGATCTCATCAGGCACGACCCCATGGGCGGACTCGTGGCGCACGCCGTGATGGACGTCCAGAACGGTGTGGCCGCGCAGCCTCGCCGTAACCCTTCTGCACCGGGCAGCAGCCGTCAGGCGGCCGTTTCGATGCAGCCGCGCCGCGGGGGCATGGCCCGCGTCGCCGCGCACTGAGCACCACACGCACCAGGCGCCGCACCGAGCACAGCGATACGCACGGAGCGGCGCAGGGGGCGCCGATTCACCGCGATCGACCGAACCACCGCACCAGGCAACGCTGTCACGCTCTGGAGCACCGCACCGCGCGAACGGCGGCCATCACCGCCGTCGCAGCGATGTGTTCCTGATCGGTTCGGGGGTCGTACCCCGACGCGCGGGGCAGCCAGCACTGCTCCGCGCGTCCCTCACGCCGGCAGTCGTGCGACCGGAGCCTTCCGGCGTCCGAAGTGCGGTGCGACACTGCCATGAGCGCAGCCGGAACATGCCACTCCGACCGTGTCTCGTGTGGCCATTCCCCAGCGCGGGCCCTCGTGATGGTGGCAGTCTGCTGAGCAGTAGATACGCTCAGCTACAGCCGGAGGTGCAGTTTCTGTGGCGTCCAGTGTCAATCCCACCGTCAGGCGACGCCGTTTGGGTCTGGAGTTGCGCAGGCTCCGGGAACTCCGCGGCATGACCGCCGAAGAGGTCGCCGAACGCCTGTTGGTCTCCCAGTCGAAGATCAGCAGGTTGGAGAACGGCCGTCGTTCCATCAGCCAGCGGGACGTGCGCGACCTGTGCAGCGTGTACGAGGTCGACGACCATCGGATTGTCGACTCGCTGATGCAGATGGCCAAGGACTCGCGCCAGCAGGGCTGGTGGCACGCCTTCGGTGACATCCCGTACAGCGTCTACATCGGTCTGGAGACCGACGCCGCGAGTCTTCGGGTGTACGAACCGCAGGTCGTTCCCGGGCTGCTCCAGACCAGGCCGTACGCGGAGGCGCTGATCGCGGGCGCGCTGCCGGAGAGCGCGGTCTCGGACATCGAGAAGCGCGTGAGCGTGCGGGTGCGCCGCCAGGAGCGGATCAAGGACTCCGACCTGCCGCTGCGGCTGTGGGCGGTGATCGACGAAGCCGCGCTGCGCCGTGCCGTGGGAGGCAGGGCCCTGATGCGCGAGCAGTTGGAGTACCTGATGGAGATGTCCCAACTGCCGCACGTCACCATCCAGGTGCTCCCGTTCGACATGGGCGCCCATCCGGGCATCAACGGCCAGTACGCGATTCTGGAATTCCCCGACGCGACCGATTCGAGCGTCGTCTACATCGAGGGCGTCACGAGCGATCTCTATCTGGAGAAGGCGAACGACGTGCACAAGTACAGCGTGATGTACGAACACCTGCGGGCCCAGGCGCTGAATGTGGAGCAGACGACCTCGTTCATCGAGGGCATCGCCAAGGAGTACGCGCGCTGATGTCGCCGTGCACGCTGATGTCGACGTGCACGCCGGGCGCGACCGGGGATGTCCGACCGCGCGTTGAAGCACCGGTCTGAAAGATCAATTCGCCCGCTTCGCATGAAAGGGCGGAAAGGTACACCCCCGAACCGCAATTGCGTAAGGGGTCGGTAGTACATGCCATCCGACCGAGTGAATGCCTGCCTCGCAGGTCCGTTGCGGCGAGTAGCGTCGATCACACCAGCGACACGCTGGCACATCGCACCACTTGCCGAAGCGGAGTAAACATGGCAATCATTCAGGGAGCCACGGAGTCATGGACCAAGTCCACGTACTCCGGGGGGAACGGGGCTTGCGTGGAGGTCAAGTCCCCGATCATGCAGGCAATTTCCGTACGAGACTCCAAGGTCCCCGCGGGCCCCACGATCACCTTCGTGCCCGGCTCGTGGAACGCGTTCGTCAGCGAAGTCGGCCAGGGAGCGTTCCATCTCGGCTAATCCCCTGCCGAGCAGTGAAGGACGTTCTTCGCACACGCAGGATTCCCCATGCGCGTGTGCGGATGCACCACCTGACAGAGCCCTCTCGACTGGTCCGCCGTCCCGGCCGAGGGGGCTCGGCCGTGCCCCCACTTCTCTCCTCTGTGCCGGGGCCGTTCAGACCGGGGCACCGGGTGGGACGCGCACGACGCTGATGCCCGAGTGGGTCACGGGCAGGCCGCGGGCACGATCGGGTACGAGCAGCGTGTGCAGCCGGGGGAACGCTTCCAGCCATCCACCGCCCAGCACCGCCGAGTAGCCGTCCTTGAGCCAGAGATGCGTGAGCAGGTCCGGGTCGAGGTGTGCCACCAGATCGGTGGAGCGGAAGATGCCCACCAGTTGGATGCGGGAGCGACCGCCGAGGTCCCGAAGGGCCCGCAGGTGGTCCGGGTGGTGGGCGGTGAAGTAGAGATCGGTCTCGTCGAGGTGGGCGACGACGGACTCCGCGTACCTCTGGGTGTCGAACCGCGGCCAGCACCAGGCCAACTGGCGACGTACGGACAGGGACGGATGGCGGCCGAAGCGGGCGAGGACGGGCAGTGCGGCATCGGTGCCGATCCGACTCGCCGTGATGACCACGTTCTCGGCCTGGTCATCCGTCAGCTCTGCGGGGCCCGGCAGCAGTCCGAGGACGATGGGACCGCCGTGCTCCCCCAGGTTCCGCGCCCGTCTGCGGCTGTTCGGGGGGACGAACCCCCCGACGAGGTCGACCACGCGTTGGCGTACGCCCGGGGCCACCTCGGTGGCGTGTTCCAGACAGGTAGCCGCCAACAGCACCCGGCGGAGTTCCTGTCCCGGCAGGCTGCTAGCGAAGGGGATGTCGTCGTGGTCGCGCCCCAGGGTGGTTCCCTCGATGTCCGCGATGAGACCGGCGAGCACGCGTTCCCGCTCGGCAGGGCGGCCCAAGGCCACCGACATCCGGACGACGTCCTCCCACTGGTCCTTGTGCGCATTGTCCAGCAGTAGAGGGAAGTCCCCCTCCTCGACGACCGCCTTGGCGCCCAGGTAGTCCTGGAAGGTGCGGTGCACAAAGTCGATGCGTCCCGCGACCGGCTCCCGCAGCAGCCCGGAGCGCTCCAGCAGATGCCTCAGCACCTCATCGGCAGGCGCCTGGACATGGGCCATGTTCACCAGCGAGCGCTCCAGCTGACGCAGCGCGTCGTCCTGTTCCATCTCCACCCGCGCATTGCGGATGAGCCAGTGGGCGAGCTTCTGGAGCAGCAGGATCTGGGTCTCGGACGACAGCCGCAGACCGCCTTCGGAGCGCACCCCGCGCTCCACGTCGCGCCGCTCCAGCAGCATCCTCAGTGCCGCGTCGTAGAGGTCCCGACGGCCGTGGGGCAGGAAGCCGCGGCGCTCACGGTGCAGGGCGCAGAGCAGTCCGCACATCAGCGGGTTGACCGCCAGCCGGCCGAGGTCCTCACCGACCCGGACGGCGTCGAGCAGCGCTTCGCCGAGAGCCGGGTCCGTGCCCGCCGCCGTGTGCCAGCGGCGGATGAAGTGGCTGACGTCCGGGCGGGACATCGAGGACAGGGAGAGCGGGGCGAAGCCCTCGCGGGACAGCCAGTCCTCGCCGACCGCGGAAGGGCGGGCGGTCACCAGCCAGAGGTTGCCGGGAAAGTCCGCCATCAACTCGCGCAGCCAGCGGCGTGTCTGCTCGCGCTCGCGCTGGGGGATCTCGTCGATGCCGTCGACGAGGAGGAAGGCCCGGCCCGCGCGCAGCACCCGGTCCGCCCAACCAGCCGGTTGGGCTCCGCTGACCGAGCTGCGCACGGCGGACAGGAACTCGTCCGGTGTGGGCGGGTTGCCGTCGCTGATGACCCGGCGCAGCGGAAGGACGAAGGGGATACGGCCGATGAGTTCGCTGAGGTGCTCGGTGTACTCGGACCGGTTCCCGCCGTCGACGGTCCAGCGGGCGGTGGCGACCGCCAGCCACTGCACGAGCGTGGTCTTGCCCGATCCCGCGCCGCCGAGCAGCAGGACCTTGCTCCGGCCGGAGAGCGCCTGTTCGGCGGGGATCGGCGCGGCCGTGTCCCGGGTGAGCTCCAGCGACACGTAGGAGGCGTCGAGTTGCCATTCGTGCTCGTGGTGGAGGTCGAGTCCGTAGATCGTCAGTTCGCCGTGCTTGCGGATGACGTGGCGGAGATAGCGCTCCTCAAAGCGGGCGTCCTCGACGGAGCGGCTGGGGAGCCGCTCGATGAGGAGGTCACCGATCGCGATCAACGACTCGATGGAACGCGACTGTTCGACGAGGGTGCGGGCGACGAAGGTGGAGCGTTGGGTGAAGAAGTTCAGGATGTGCAGACAGGCCGCCTGGAGGAGGGCGTCGTAGTGTCCCTCGGCCGCGGCCGACAGTTGAGTGGGGCGGGCGAGTCGGGCGGCGAAGCGGTCGGCGCCCAGCCGGACGGCCTGGACGTCGTCCATGTCGAGATCGCCCAGGCTGTGCAGGGCGAGGACGAGCGCATCGGCCAGTTCTCGACGCACCTCGGGGGTGGGCGCCTCGGCGGGCCCGTGGGCGCGGGAGGCGCGTTCCACCAACTCGGTGCAGAGTTTGGTCAACTCGGCGTCGCCCAGGGTGCGCTTCTCCCCCTTGAAGGAGACCAGTCCCGATATCCGCACCGGCCGGTCCACCAGGCCGGCACCGGAGGTGCCCTGGACGAACAGCTTCTTGACCAGGGGGCCCACGGCGCTGGAGGCGAGGCGTGCGGCAAGGAGGGAGGGGTCCATGAGCGGGATGCTAGCCGGGGGTGGGGCGCGGGCTGGTGGACCAGTCGGGCACCAGGTCAGACGCGGGGGTAGCGGGCCAGCCAGCCGGGGGCTGCCGCGGCGGGACCGTGCAGCGCGGGGCCCTGGGTCATCTCCATGGCGAAGTCGTCCGCCAGCTCCAGGATGGTCGGGCGCCCCTCCAACTCCGAGAGCCAGGCGGGGGGAAGCGCGGTTTCGCCGTGCAGCGCCCCGAGCAGGGCCCCGGTCAGACAGCCCGTGATGTCCGACGGGCCGTCGTGGTTGACCGAGAGTCTCAGCCCGTGGCGTATGTCCTGGCTCACCAGGGCGCAGTACACGGCGGTCGCCAGTGCCTCTTCGGCGCTGCGCTCGCCACCGAATCCGGCGATGCGCTCCGGGTTGGGCGGGCCTTCCGTCACGGCTGCGACGGCCTGCTCCAGCGCGTCCGTCACGGGTTGGTGACCCGGACGGGTGGCCAGCAGGGTCAGTGCTCGTCGGATCGAGCCGTCCAGCCCTTCACCCCGTGCCAGACCGTGGACGAGCACGGCGAACGCGCCTGCCGAGAGATAGGCGCTGGGGTGGCCGTGCGTGTGGACGGCGCACTCCAGGGCGAGTTGGTAGACCAACTGGGGCTCCCAGCCCACGAGCAGTCCGAAGGGGGCCGAGCGGGCCAGCGCACCCGCGTCCCGGGCGTTCGGGTTCTTGGGGCTGTCCAGGGTGCCCATGATGTCGTCGCCCAGCCCCATGAGGACGGCCTTCGCGGGGGCGCGCCGGGTGTAGAGCCACTCTTCGCAGGCCAGCCAGCCGTTGTCCTTGCGGCGCTCGTCCGGACCCCAGTCGGACTGGGTCGCGGCCCAACGTCGATGGGCCCGGTGCACATCGGTGGGCGGGTGCCAGGCGCCCGTGTCCCGTCGGACCTGGGCCCGGATCAGCCCGTCGACGGTGAACAGGCTCAGTTGGGTGGCCGCGCTGATCGCTCCGCGCCTGCCGTACGCCGGGACGAAGTCGTTGACGCCTTGCGGACCGTAGGCGTCGACCATTTCCTTCCAGGTGAGCGCGGTGACACCCGCGCCCAGCGCATCGCCGATGGCCGCGCCGAGCAGGGAGCCGCGCACCCGGGCCCGGAAGTCCTGCTGTTCGGCACGCCCCCAGACGGCTGTGGCTGCTGGGGTCACCGCGCGCCCTCCCTGGACGTGGAACGTAGTGCGAACTACAGCGAACGTAGTGGGAACGTAAGCCGGGGCAGCACTGTAATCGCTACGGCCCTGGCAGGGCGGCTTGTGGGGTGAAGGCTCTCTTCATATATCGGGCTCGGACTGCCCGGATGGGGTCGGGCGTAGCTGTTGGGGCGACTGCGGCTTGGAGTGGCTGGCTCCGGCCCCCCGGGCAGGACCGCCGCCCGAGGCGGGCACGGACCTCGCCGCACGGACCTCGCCGCACGGAGCTGGTCCCCCGTGCTGGACCGCGGCCCGGGACACGAACCTCGGGCGCACGGCCCGCGGGCGTGAGCGGCCCCCGGGCGTGGGCAGTACCCGCCCCGGGAGCACGTCCCTGTCGCGGCTGCACGGTCCCTGTCACGCCGACACCGGAAGGGGCCGGTGGAAGGGATCGGTGGATGGGATCGGTGGATGGGTGGATGGGATCGGGCGCCGGCTTCCCCCGGTGAGGCCGCCCCGCCCGAGGTCGGGGTCTACTCAGCGCTCTGCCGGCGAAGCTCGTCAGCCCCCTCCTCGTCCCTCAGCCCTGGTTCCGCCAGCAACTCCCGGGCGCTCGACCCTTCGTCCAACACCAGCAGTGCCCTCACGTCCAGCAGGGCGAGCGCGGGGCTGCCCTGGGCCAGATGGACACGGCCGCGGAGTCGGTAGGGGCGGGCGTCGTCCTGCGCGAGGGATATCGCCCGGTCCAACTCGGCCCGGGCTTCGTCCAGCCGGCCCAGGGCGAAGAGGCTCGCCCCGCGCCGGGTGGCGATCCGTGGGTCGTCCGGCAGGAGTTCGGCCGCCCGGGTCAGATCCCCGAGGGCTTCCTCCGGGCGGCCGAGCGCATGGAGCGACTGGCCCCGGCGCCCCCTCGGCCATCCGTCGTCCGGCGCCAGGGCCACCGCGCCGTCATAGTCGGCTATCGCCCGATCGTGGCGCCCCGCCCGCCGATGTGCGTCCCCGCGCAGGACGCGGTACTCGGACTCCAGGGGCGCCGCGGCCACCGCCGCTTCGAGATCGGCGAGTTCGCTCTCGACGTCCCCGAGTGCGCGGTGCACTGGGGCACGCGCCACCAGTGTCGCAGCGGAGCCCGGTGCGACCTCCAGCGCACGCTGGAAGTCGGACAGGGCGTCCGGGTATCGCTGGAGGGCCGCCCGGGCGCGGCCCCGGGCCACCAGCGCGTACTCGTAGGACGGGTCGTGCCTCAGCGAGCTGTCGAAGTCGGCGATCGCCTCCTCATGCCGCCCAAGGAGATGATGGGCATGGCCTCGCTGTGCATACGCCCATTCCTTGGCCCTGGAGGTCGCCACGACCCGGTCGAGATCGGCGAACTCCGCCGCGGTGTCTCCCAACTCTCGATGGATCTCCGCTCGGCGCAGCATCGCCCACAGATAGCCCGGCTCGATCTCCAGTGATGCCGTCAGATCCGCGAGGGCTTCTTCGATGCGGTCCAGCGACTTCTTCGCCATGGCCCTGCTGCCGAGCGCCCAGGCATAGGCGGGATCGAGAACGAGCGCCCGGTCGTACAGGGTGATCGCTTCCTCGAATCGATCGAGGCGGCGCAGGATCTCGCCGTACTCGCCCACGATCCAGGGGTTGTCCGGGTCGAGCTCGCGGGCGCGCCGGATGTCGTGGAGGGACCCTTCTCCATCCCCCAGCCCCCGTCTGACCTGAGCACGCCGCACGAGCGCCCAGACATGGCGGGCGTCGGACTCCAAGGCGTGATCGAGATCGACGAGGGCTTCCGCGCTGAGCCCGAGGGCGTGTTTGCTCTGGGCCCGGCTGGAGAGCGCCCAACTGTCCGTCGGGTTGAGCTCCAGGGCCCGGCCGAAGTGTTCGAGCGACTGGCCGTGCTGCTGGAGCAGCCGATGGGTCTCGCCGAGCCCGAAGTGGGCGCGCTGGCAGGTGTCGTCCAGGGCGATGGCCCGGCGGTAGTCCTTCATCGCCTCCGAGTGGTCGCCCAGATTGCGCTGGTCGCGGCCCCGGACGACCAGGGCTGTGACCTTGGCCTGCGGTTCCAGTTCGGCGCGGCTGAGGATCAGGCCGAGCAGTTCGACGCATCGGCGTCCGTCGTCCCGCAAGGCACCGAGGGATTCCCGACCCAGCGGGACGAGGACGTCGCTGTCGGCGTCGGTGCCGGCGTCGATGAGGAGCTGCGCCCACTGACGGGCCCGGAGCGGCCCCGCGTCACAGGCGTCGATGCCGTCGCGAAGGGCGGCGGGCAGCGCTCCGCGCGGCTGGGCGCAGAGCCGGTGGTAGAGCTCCTCCAGCCGCAGTTCGCGCCAGGTGTCCTGGGCCCAGCGCTCGGGTGGTGCAAGCCCTTCTCCGGCCTTCGCGCACCAGCCCGCGAACACGGCGGCCAGCCGGTCGTGTCCGGCGCTCCAGCGCTCGGGGGAGCTGTTGCGGCGCAGCCGCAGCATCGGTTCCCGGACGACGTCGTGGTACTGGGCGCGTCCGCCGCGGTCGATGACGAAGGGCATCGACCGGAGCCAGGTGAAGAGGTCCGGGGCCAAGTCGTTGCCGACGGCGGCCCGGAACACGTCCTCGTTGAGCCGTCGGGGCAGCGCTCCGTCCTGGGCGGCGGCGCGCCGCACGGGATCGGTCTCCCACTTGAGGAACCGCTCCACTGCGGTGGCGCTGGGGTCGTCGACGGCACCGGTGCTGCCCGCGTTCTCCGCGAGGGTGGAGACGAGCACCGGAAGGCAGCCGGAGAGTCTCAGGACGTCCCTGACGACGTCCTCGTCGTGGACCTTCTTGTCCGCGAGGAGTTGCCGTGCCTCGGTCTCGGTGAACGGCGACAGCGGGATCTCGGCGATCAATCCGGCGTAGTCCGACCAGACGTGGGGGTTGAGGGGGAGCTGACCGGAGGTGGTGAACAGGCAGTTCCCCGCCAGTGAGCCGTGCCGGCTCGCGAGGAGGTCGCACAGCCAGGGGTCGAGGAAGGGGCCGGTCCGCTCGTAGGTGTCGAAGAAGAACGCGATCCACGGAACGCGGTCGGCGATCCGGTCCAACTCGGCCAGGAGGACCGGGGTGAGGAACTTCACCGGGTCCAGGACGAGCGCCACGTCCTCCTGCTTGCCGAAGTGACGGCTGAGGGCCGCGCGTGCGTTGTCGGTGGCGTGGGCGATGCGGTTGGGGTCGATGGCCCCGGTGATGGCTCCGGCGCCGGGCACCAGCCCCATCGCGATCAGTCCGGCCTGGGCGACGACGAGGGAGCCGGTGGTGGGGGCCGGGGCACCGGTCGCGGGGTCCACCTCGGGCACGGCGGCCACCGCGGACTCCACCTCGTGACGGCGCTGGCGGTAGGTGGCCAGCAGCTTCTCCACCGGTTTCAGCGGGAATCCCTGTGCGGCGAACTGTGCACAGACCGCTTCCAGGACCTCGGGCACGCTCGTGGCCGACTCGTCGACGACGGCGGTCAGCGCTCCCGCCTCCTTCGCCGTGTGGACGAGCCGGCGCAGCAGGAAGGACTTGCCCACGCCCGAATTGCCGTGGACGTGGAAGGCGAACTGGTGCTCGGGGTCTTCCAGAGCCGTCGTCAGATTTCTCTGGAACAGCGCCAACTCGGCCCGCCTGCCCACGAACCCGGCGAGTCTGCGTTCCTTCAGCAAGTCCTGCATCGACCGAACCATGTGATCAGTCTGGCCGCTTCGCGCGGCGGCCGTCAGCCCCTGTGGATAACCTCCGCGACCCCGTCCCCACCACTCGTTTCGGAGCGCGAAACTCCGCTCCGATCCGCCGGATGGTTGCCCCGACATCAGCAGCGCGGACGCCTACCCGTACACCAGCGACGTCAGCGACACCAGCAATGTCAGCCGGCTACTCCGACACCAGCGGCAGCAGCGTCGGCAGTTGGCCGTCCGCTTCGCCCGCCGTGCGCTGCCGCTCCTCGGGCACCTCCCCGTACAGCGTCGTCCGTGCCCGTGCCGGGCGCCCCGCCAGTTCGGCGATCTCCACCAGGCCCTTGATGGAACGGTACGAGCCGTACCGGGACCCGGCCATCCGGGAGATGGTCTCCTCCATCAGCGTGCCCCCGAGGTCGTTGGCGCCCGAGCGCAGCATCTCCGCCGCCCCCTCGGCCCCCAACTTCACCCAGCTGGTCTGGATGTTGGTGATGTGCGGATGGAGCAGCAGCCGCGCCATGGCGGTCACGGCCCGGTTGTCGCGGTCGGTGGGACCCGGACGGGCGATCCCTGCCAGGTAGACGGGGGCGTTCGTGTGGATGAACGGCAGGGTCACGAACTCCGTGAAGCCGCCCGTCTCCTGCTGGATGCGGGCGAGCGTACGGAGGTGGCCGAGCCAGTGCCGGGGCTGGTCGACGTGCCCGTACATCATGGTCGACGAGGAGCGGATGCCCAGGTCGTGTGCCGTGCTGACGACGTCGATCCAGGTGGCCGCGGGCAGTTTGCCCTTGGTGAGGATCCAGCGGACCTCGTCGTCGAGGATCTCGGCCGCGGTGCCGGGGATGGAATCGAGGCCCGCTTCCTTCGCCGCGGTCAGCCACTCCCGTACGGACAGGCCCGTCCGTGAGGCGCCGTTGACGATCTCCATCGGGGAGAAGGCGTGCACGTGGATGCCGGGCACGCGCTCCTTGACGGCCCGGGCGATGTCAAAGTAGGCCGTGCCGGGGAGGTCGGGGTGGATGCCGCCCTGCATGCAGACCTCGACGGCTCCCACCTCCCACGCCTGTTCGGCGCGGTCGGCCACCTGGGACAGCGAGAGCGTGTAGGCGTCGGCGTCGGTGCGCCGCTGGGCGAAGGCGCAGAACCGGCAGCCCGTGTAGCAGACGTTGGTGAAGTTGATGTTGCGGGTGACGACGTAGGTCACCTCGTCACCCACCACCGACTTGCGCAGTTCATCGGCCACGGCGGTCAGCGCATCCAGGGCGGGCCCGTCGGCGTGGAGGAGGGCCAGCGCCTCGTCGTCGGTGAGCCGGGTGGGGTCGTCGGCGGCGGTCCGCAGCGCCTGGCGCACATCGGCGTCGATCCGTGACGGGACCATGCCGGGAGCGGCTGCCTCCCGGAGCGCGCCCCAGTCGCCGTACACGGCGTCGAAGTCGGCCCTGCGGTCGTGGGTGCGGCCCTCGGTGTCGATCGTGCGGTGGAGGTCGGTGCGCCCGCTGGCGGTGAAGCCCTCGTCCGGTTCCTGCCAGGGCAGTCCGACGGGGACGGCGTCCTGGCGGGCCAGTCCGGTCTGCGGGTCGGCCAGCGCCCTTACGTGGGGCAGCACCCGGGGGTCGAGCCAGGGCTCGCCGCGCTGTACGAACTCGGGGTAGACGCAGAGCCGTTCCGCGAGGGTGAAGCCGACGGCCTCGGACTGCCGGGCGAGTTCGTCGATCTGGGGCCAGGGGCGTTCGGGGTTCACGTGGTCGGGGGTCAGGGGCGACACCCCGCCCCAGTCGTCGATGCCCGCGCCGATCAGCCGGGCGTACTCGGCGTCCACCAGGTTCGGCGGGGCCTGGAGGCAGGCGGACGGCCCCAGCAGCAGCCGGGCGACGGCCACGGTGGCGACCAGTTCGTCGAGTTCGGCATCGGGCATTCCGCGCATGGCCGTGTCGGGCTTGGCGCGGAAGTTCTGGAGGATGAGTTCCTGGATGCCGTGGTACGAGCGCGAGGTGCGGCGCAGCGCGAACAGCGACTCCGCACGCTCCTCGTGGGTCTCCCCGATCCCGATGAGGAGACCGCTGGTGAACGGCACGGAGCTGCGTCCGGCGTCCTCAAGGACCCTGAGACGTACGGCGGGTTCCTTGTCGGGCGAGCCGTAGTGCGGTCCGCCGGGTTCGCTCCACAGCCGCGTGGCGGTGGTCTCCAACATCATGCCCATGGAGGGGGCGACGGGCTTGAGGCGCTGGAAGTCGGTCCACGTCAGCACCCCGGGGTTGAGGTGTGGCAGCAGCCCGGTCTCCTCCAGGATGCGGATCGAGATGGCCCGTACGTAGGCGATGGTGTCGTCGTACCCCTCGGCCTCCAGCCAGGCGCGGGCCTCGGGCCAGCGGTCCTCCGGCTTGTCCCCGAGGGTGATCAGGGCTTCCTTGCAGCCCATTTCGGCGCCACGCCGGGCGATGGCGAGCACCTCGTCGGGGGACATGAACATGCCGTGGCCGGCGCGGCGCAGCTTGCCCGGCACGGTGACGAAGGTGCAGTAGTGGCACTTGTCGCGGCAGAGGCGGGTGAGGGGGATGAATACGCTCTTGGAGTAGGTGATGATTCCCGGCCGGCCGGCGGCTTCGAGCCCGGCGTCCCGCACGCGCGCCGCGGACGCGCAGAGGTCGTCCAGATCACGGCCGCGGGCCTGGAGGAGGACGGTGGTCTCGGCGACATCGAGGGCGACCCCGTCCCTGGCTCGCTTGAGGGCGCGGCGCATGGCGTTCTCGGTGGGGCGTGCGGGCTCGTGATCCGTCATGAATCGAGCATACGAGCTGTTCGGGGGCGGTAGAGGGCCCGGTGCGCGCGCTGGCCGAGTACGGGCGTTCGGCGCCGGGGACCGCGGTACGCACCACCGGGAGGCATGCCCGGTGGACACGGCAACCACCGCCTTCGCCGTCCGGCTCGGCGCCCGCAGTCGTTCTTCGGACCGTTCATCAGACCGTCATGTACGGCGGGGTGCACGGGATCGCGGAGATGAGTAGCCGGGCGGGTTCCCGCGGCCTGCCGGGCGTGGCGCAATGACCCCATGGCCGATTCGTCTCGCTCTCGTCGAGTGCCCGTGACGCCCGTCAGCCCCGCCGGTCGCACGGCCGACCAGCAGTGGCGCCTGGCGGCCCGGATCGGGCTGACGACCCTGGTGCCCGCGTTCGTCACGGCGGTGCTCGTGATGCTGGAGCACTGCATCCCGAACGACTGTACGGACCAGTCGGACGTCCTGTCGCACATCGCCTGGTGGGCGTTTGCGGTCAGCGCGTCGGCGGGGCTGTTCGCCGGGTTCTCGCCCCGGCGCTTCTACTGGAGCCAGCGCGCCAGGCCACCGGTGACGTTGCTGCACTGGGCGGCGCAGCTCGTGTCGGTGGGTGCGGTGTTGGCCTATATGAGATGAGCGCGCTCGGACGGGGTCAGTCCGGAACGACCAGGGAGGGCGTCTCGCGGGTGAGGACCTCGCCACGGAAGAACGCCGGGCTCTTGCGCTGCATCACCAGCATGATGACCACGCCGACGAGCAGCAGTCCAACGCCGATGACGAAGACCGAACCGACACCGAAGACGGACGAGCCACTTCCGTACGCCGGGTCCCACATGTCGTACAGCGTCTTGCCGAAGACCGCCGCCAGCAGCGTGCCGCCGAGGAGCGGGAAGACTCCCTTGAAGACCAGGTCGCGGCCGGAGCGCAGGAGTTCCCTGCGGAAGTACCAGGCGCAGGCGAAGGCGGTCAGGGAGTAGTAGAAGCAGATCATCAGACCGAGGGCGTAGATCGTGTCGATCAGTACGTTCTCGCTGACGAGGGTCATCACGGCGTAGAAGACGCCGGTGGCGATGCCGGCGACGACCGTGGCGCGGCCCGGGGTCTTGAAGCGGGGGTTGACCCGTGAGTACGAGGCGGGCAGGGCCTCGTACGTGGACATGGCCAGTACGGTTCGGGCGACCGGGATGAAGGTCGTCTGGAGGCTGGCCGCGGCCGAGGCGAGCACGGCCACGAAGAGCAGGACGCCGAGGCCGGGGCCCATGATGGGGCCGGCGAGGGCGGCGAAGACGTTGTCGGAGGTCTCGGCGTTGGCGAGGCCGAGGCCCTTGTCACCGGAGCCGACGGCCATCTGTGCGGCCACGGCGGTGGCGAGGTAGGAGGCGACGAGGATGATCATGGCGATCAGGGCCGCGCGCCCGGGGGTCTTGTCGCTGCCCGTGGTCTCTTCGTTGGCGGTGAGACAGGCGTCCCAACCCCAGTACATGAAGATCGACAGTGAGAGTCCGGCGGTGAAGGCGGCGAAGGACTGGACGGCGAAGGGGTTCAGCCACTCCATGGAGAAGGACAGCGAGGTGTCGAAGGAGCCCGCCTTGCTGAGCGCCATGGCCACGAAGAGGCCGAGCACCAGCAGTTGGAGGCCGACCAGCGCGTACTGCACGCCCTTGGTGGCCGTCATGCCCCGGTAGCTGATCGCGGTGGCGATGGCGATCAGGATCAGGACGGTGACGATGTGGACGGCCTTGTTGTCGTCGAGGGCGGCGATGGATTCGCTGCCGGTGATCTCGCCGGCGAGGAGCCAGAAGAAGGAGGTGGCGACGCCCGCCAGATTGGAGAGCACGATGATCGTGGCGATCACCAGTCCCCAGCCGCACATCCAGCCGAGGCGGGGGCCGAACGCCTTCACGGTCCAGGTGAAGGAGGTGCCGCAGTCCGGCATCACCCGGTTGAGCTCCCGGTAGGCGAAGGCCACCAGCAGCATGGGCAGGAAGCCCGCGAGGAAGACGGCGGGCATCTGGAGCCCCACCTCACCGGCGGTGGAGCCGAGCGTCGAGGTGAGGCAGTAGACGGGGGCGACGGTGGAGATGCCGATGACGGCACTACCGGTGAGGCCGACGGAATTGCCGCCGAGGCCCTTGGTGCGTACGCCGCTTCGGGACGCGCCCCCATCCGGGGCACCCCCTACCGTGTCTCCGGCCAGGGGCCGCGCGTCCAACTGACTCATGAACAGGACGTTAACGGGTGCGGTTTCCACATCCGGAAGCTATGCGTCCGAATATCGAACCTTCGTTTTCGCTAGCAATTTCCATGAGTCACCTCGGGATGGAAGATCGACCGAGCGAGTTGGCATGGGTTACAAGGATTTTCACCCCTACTCACAAGTACGAGAACCGCAGCGCTGACCGTTTTGTACCTTTTAAAATTTTCCCGCGCCCGATACTGGTTCATGATCGCCCGCGCAAGGTGCACCCCTCAGTGATCTTCACCTCGCCGATACGGAATGGCGCTCAGGTGACCTCCAGCCCCAGCGCCGTGGCGATCACGGCCGCCTGCTCCAGATCGATCTTCGCGCCGGACAGTTCGACGGCGAGCGGGTTCAACGAGGACAGATCGCTCCCCCGCAGATCGGTGCCGCTCAACTTGGCGCCGACGAAGGTGGCACCGGAGAGGTCCGTCATGACCATCGAGGCCCCCTCCAACCGGGCGCCCGTAAGGTCGCACTCCCGCATCCGCACCCCGTCGAAGGAAGCGCCCCGCAGATCCGCCTTCGGCAGGGCGACGAAGGACCAGTCCCCTCCGGTCACCCGCAGGATGTTGAAGGTGCACAAGGTGAACTGACTTCCGACGAACTTGCACTGCTCAAAGACGGTGTCGAAGAAGGTGCACCGTCTGAAGGTGCAGTTGGTGAAGGCTGCGCTGCTGTGTCGCGAAGCGTTGAACCGCACCCCGGAGAAGGTGCACCCGTCGAAGATGCCGCCGTCGTTCACCACTTCCGTCCAGTCGGTGTCGTAGAAGGTGTGCCCGGTGAACCGCTGGTCCGACAGGTCCCTCCCGTACCAGTCCTCGTCTCCCACGATCACGGCCTCGGCCGGGTCGGAAGCCCCCGGGGATTCGGGGTCGGGATGCGCGCGCTCACGTCGGATGGCCATGCCTCCGATTGAACACGCCGCCACTGACAATCCCCTCCCGTACCTCCCTCTATGCGATCCCCTCCCGTGCCCCTCCCCCGGCGTTCGAAGGGTCAGTGCCAGGTCGGCTCCCCCAGATGCGTGGTGACCCGCTCCACCGTGCAGCCCATGGCACGAACAGCGGCGAGCACCGCGGCCCTGGCGCGCTCCTCGTCGGCCGGCGGATGCGCCAGCCGGATCTGATGCCCGTACGCCGTCTCGTACGTGAGCTTCCACCCTCGATCGGGCACGTCGAAGTGGTCCTGCCGCATCCCGTCACCGTCATCGACAGCGCCACGGTCGGCGGTCGGTGCGAGCGCCGCACGGAGGATGCGCAGCCGCTCGGGGTAGTCGGGTTCGTCCTGTACCGGCCCGGCGAGCTTGAGGTAGACGTGGGCCCGCTCGACGAAGGGGTCGAACCACGGCTGCGCGGTCTGCGGCTCCGGGAGCCATCCGGTCGGCTCTCCGCTGAGCCAGCGGTAGAGGAAGCCCACCGCACCGAGCGGATGGACCTCCCAGCGCTGGCTCCGCGGACTCCACAGCACCGTCCGCCAGGTGTCCGGCGCCCCCTCGGTGAGCCAACAGAGCCGATCGCCGTTGTCGGTGCCCGCCCACATCAGCAGCCCGCCGGGCTCCGGGTAGTAGGGGTGGGGGTGCTCGTCGGGGTACTCGGCCCGTGAGTCGGCCTCCTCCGCCAGGATGCGCCGGGACCAGTGGAGCAGCGGACTGTCGCCGCCGAAGGGGTCGAGGGGGGTGACGAAGTCGACGAACCGGCCCCTTCCGTAGCGCTCGACGAGCGCGGTGAAGTCGGTGGGCAGCGTCAGACCCAAGGCGTCCTCCACCAGCGCCCAGTCGCCGTCGGCCGAGACGGGGGAGCGCGGCGGCGGCACCAGACGGGTCAGATCGTCGATGGTCGTCATGGACGGGAGTGTACGAACGGCGGCAGTGGACCAACCGCGGTCGATCGCGTGAGTGCGCACCTGCTCCAAGGCACGGCGCGGCCCGTCACATCCGCCCTCTCATCATGATCCAGCCCGATCCACCTGCGACGACTTCTTTGCATCAGGCAACCCAACCGCACGGAGCACCGTCTCTACGGACGACTATGCATCGCGCGTATACGCCCTGTGTATAGTTCCGGAGGCAGTGCGCCCCCGACCAGTGGCGCAGCACCCAGCGCGCCCGTACCCATCGACCTCTCGGGGGAAGTTCCGCCATGCCCATCTCCAGGACGAGGGTCGTCGTCACGACGGCCGTCGCAGCGCTGACGCTGACGCTCGCCGGCTGCTCCATGGACACCACCGCTCCGGCGGACGCACGGGCCGATGCACGGTCCGACGGCAAGTCCCTCAAGAGCGACGCGAAGACGGTCCGGGCGGCCACGGTGACCCCCGACAAGCCGGTGGACTGCGAGAAGGCCAAGTGCATCGCGCTGACCTTCGACGCCGGCCCCGGCAAGGACACCCCGCAACTGCTCGACACCCTGCTCAAAGAGCAGGTCCCGGCCACCTTCTTCCTGTTGGGGAAGCACCACGTGGTGAAGTACCCCAAGGTGGTGAAACGTATCTCCGATGAGGGCCACGAGGTCGCCAACCACACCTGGACCCACCGCAGGCTCGACGAGCTCGACCGCAAGGAGATACGCGAGGAGCTGGAGCTCACCCAGAAGGCGATAGCCAAGATCACCGGCAGCGAACCGACCCTGATGCGCCCCCCGCAGGGGCGCATCGACGACGAGGTCACCGAGGTCAGCAAGGACCTCGGGCTCGCCCAGATCCTGTGGAGCGCCACCGCCAAGGACTACTCCACCAATGACTCCGCCCTCATCGAGAAGCGCATCCTCAAGCAGGCCGGGCGCGACGGCATCATCCTGCTGCACGACATCTACGACGGGACGGTCCCCGCGGTCCCGGGCATCATCAGCAAGCTGAAGGACCGCGGTTACACCTTCGTCACCGTGTCCCAACTGCTGGCGCCCGCCAAGGCCAACCCCGGTGAGGTTTACCGCCCGTAACGCCTGCCCCGGGACGCGCACGACCCCCTTCAGAAGGTCCGACCGCACCCGTGCACCCGCACCCGCACGTGCAAAAGCACGATGAGGAAGCGCTTCGTTGCTGACGGGGCCACCCGGTTCAGGGCAGACTGTCGGGTGCGAATCGGCAGTTCGGGCAGGGGGCAGCTATGGACCGTGACCGCGGGCCACGCGTACCGGAGCAGCGCATTCCAGCGCCCAGTGACGTCATTGACCTGCGTTTCAGCGTGTTGGGGCCGGTACGGGCCTGGCGCGGCGGGGATCCCCTGCCCTCGGGCTCGCCTCAACAACGGGCCCTGTTGGCCGCACTGCTGCTGCGGGACGGGCGCACGGCGACCGCGGCCGAGTTGATCGACGCCATCTGGGGCGACGACCCGCCGTCGCAAGCGCTTGCAGCCGTTCGTACCTACGCGTCCAGGCTGCGCAAGGTCCTTTCGGCCAACGCCCTGGTCAGCGAATCCGGCGGCTACGCCATCCGGATAAGGCGGGAGTGCCTGGACCTCTCCATCGCCCAGGAACTGGCCGTTCAGGCGGACAAGGCCCGGGCGGCCGGCGACCGCAACCAGGCCAGGGCGCTGCTCAACAAGTCCCTGGGCCTCTGGGACGGCGAGGCACTGGCCAACGTGCCCGGACCCTACGCGGAGAGCCAGCGGGTGCGGCTCGACGAATGGCGACTGCAACTCCTGGAAACCCGACTGGACCTCGATCTGGAAGCGGGCTGCCACGCGGAGGCGGTATCGGAACTCACCGCGCTCACCGCGACGCACCCCCTCCGCGAACGCCTGCGGGAGTTGCTGATGCTGGCGCTCTACCGCAGCGGACGGCAGGCGGAAGCGCTGGCCGTGTACGCGGACACCCGACGGCTGCTCTCCGAGGAGTTGGGCGTCGACCCCCGCGCCGAACTGTCCCGGCTCCAACAGCGCATCCTCCAGGCCGACGCCGAACTGGCCCGCCCGAGCGACGAGCAGACGCACGCGCCCCAGATCGCCCAGCCCGCCCAGCTCCCGGCCACCGTCCCCGACTTCACCGGACGGGTTTCCTTCGTACGCGAGTTGGGCCGCAAGCTCGCCACCGCCGAGGGCTCCGTCATGGCGGTCTCCGCACTCGCCGGCATCGGCGGAGTCGGCAAGACCACGCTCGCGGTCCACGTCGCCCACGAGGCCAGGCCGCACTTCCCCGACGGACAGCTCTACATCGACCTCCAGGGCGCGGGCAGCCGCGCCGCCGAACCGGTGGCGGTGCTCGGGGCGTTCCTGCGCGCCCTGGGCGTGCCGGACACCTCGATCCCCGACTCCCTGGCGGAGCGCGCCGGGCTGTACCGGTCCACGCTCGCCGGCCGCCGCGTCCTGGTGCTCCTCGACAACGCTCGGGACGCCGCCCAGATCCGGCCGCTGCTCCCCGGTACGGCCGGCTGCGCTGCCCTGGTGACCAGCCGGGTCAGGATGGTCGACCTGGCCGGGGCGCATCTGGTGGACCTGGACGTGATGTCCCCTGACGAGGCACTCCAGCTGTTCATGCGGATAGTGGGTGAGGAACGGGTGGGCGCGGAGCGCGAGTCCGCCCTCGACGTGGTCGCGGCCTGTGGTTTCCTTCCCCTGGCGATCCGCATCGCGGCCTCCAGACTCGCCGCCCGCCGCACCTGGACGGTCTCCGTGCTCGCGGCCAAGCTCGCCGACGAGCGCCGCCGCCTCGACGAACTCCAGGCCGGGGACCTGGCGGTGAAGGCTACCTTCGAGTTGGGGTACGGCCAGTTGGAGCCGACCCAGGCCCGGGCCTTTCGACTGCTGGGCCTCGCCGACGGCCCGGACATCTCGCTGACGGCCGCCGCAGCGGTGCTGGGGCTCGCCCTGCACGAGACCGAAGACCTGTTGGAGGCCCTGGTCGACACCTCCCTGCTGGAATCCGCCGCACCCGGCCGCTACCGGTACCACGATCTCGTACGCCTCTACGCCCGGGCCTGCGCCGAACGCGACGAGACGCCGCAGGAGACCGAGGCGGCCCTGTCGCGACTGCTGGACTTCTATCTGGCGACGGCGGCACGGGTGTACGGGATGGAGCGCCCCGGCGACCGGCTCGTCGACCACGTCGGGCCGACCGTGCACGACGGGCTGGCCTTCGACGACCAGCGCGAGGCTCAGGACTGGCTGTACTCGGAGGCCAACTGCCTGCTCGCCGCGGCCCGACAAGCAACGGACGGGCACCGGCTCACACTCGCCGTGGACCTGCTGTGGGCGGCCCAGGATCTGGCCGAGTCCGGTGCCAACTCCAAGTTGTACGAGATCGCGGCAGCGGCCGTCGGCGATGCGGCGCGCACCTCGGGTGACCCGCGCACCGAGGCCAGGGCCCGTACGTCGATGACCAATGTCCATCTGGTGGCCGGACGGTACGAGCACGCGGACGAGGAGGCGAAGGAGGCCGCGGCGCTCGCCGGGGCGGCGGCCGACCCGGCGCCCGTCTACTGGTCCGCCAACGACCGCGGCATCATCGCCTTCAACCAGGGCCGCTTCAAGGAAGCCGAAGAACATCTGCGCCGCGCCACGGAGGGCTCGCGCGCCGACGGCAATCTGCCGGGCGAGGCGAGCGCCCTGTGCAACCTCTCCCGCATCCATCTGTCCACGGGGCGGGTCGCCCAGGCGATCGCGCTGGCCGAGCAGGGGGTGGCGATCTACGACCGCATCGGACACACCCTGCGGCTGGCCAACGCCCGCTATGCGCTGGGTGTGGCGCTGACGCAGGCGGGTCGGCCGACCGACGCACTGGAGCAGCTCACCGAGGCACTGGACCGCTTTGAGACAAGTCGACAGCGGTTGTGGGAGGGGACGACCCACTTCCGTATCGCGCAGGCCCACTACTCGGCACGGCGTACGGCACGGGCCGCCCAACACGCCGAACAGGCCCTGGCGATCGGTTGCATCGGCGGGGACCGCACCCGGGCGAACGTCCTGATCACGCTCGGCAGGGCACTGTCCGCGCTGGGCCAGGCGGACCGGGCCCGGGCCTGCTGGCTGGAGGCATTGGCGCTGCACGAGGCGTCGGGCGCGGTGGAGGCGGACGAAGTCCGGGAGTTGCTGGCTCCGCTCAGCGCGGCCTGACTCAAGGGTCACTAACCGGACGGCCCGTCGTCCGGTGGCGCTTGTCGTCCTGGCCCGTCGCCCGGAATGATGCGTGCACGACACCGAGCACGTACGACCGGTTCCGTACGACCGGTCCCGCACCCTGTTGCGCTCCGAGTGTGGTGGCGGGCTCCGCGGGAACCCGTAGGCGGGACCGAGCCGTTCCGGTCGGCTACCGGGCGGAGCGAGGGGACGCGGGGAACAGCCTGCGATACGTCGTGGATCCACCGGTTCGAGTGGTTCTGCGGCGTCACGCACCCGGCCCGCTCCCGGTGTCGCGCCCAATGTGGTCGTGTTCGCCGGTGTCCGTTCCACCGGACACATCCGGCCGTCCGAACCTCTGTGACAGCTTTCTGCCAGGACGTTCATCGAATGTTTATGCCTGTCCGACATGCTCCTATCCAGTCGATCCGTCGCGTCGGGGGGCAGACGGATCGCGCAGGGCCCTCACCTCTCCGGGGGGAGAGTGAGTGTCCTACGGCCTTCCGTCCGGCGACCCTCGGGGGAGTCTCCGGGCGGAAGGCCCTTTCTGGTTCATCGCAAGGAGCAAACCCATGGGGGACGAGATGAGCGACATGAACGACAAGGCCCCAGACGACATCACCACGTTCGGCGACCACCACACGCCCGCACCGCCGAGGGACGGGATCACCACGACGGGGGACCACCACACCCCCGCACCTCCCAAGAAGGGCGGCGCCCCCACCCTGGGCGACCACCACACGCCGGCCCCGCCGAGGGACGCCGTGGCCACGCTCGGAGACCACCACACTCCGACCCCGTCGAGGGACGCGGTGGCGCCGTTCGGGGACCACCACACGCCCGTACCGCCGAGGGACGGAATCGCCGGGGCCCCGCTGGGGGAACACCCCGCGCCCGTACCGGTGCCCGCACCCGTGCCCGTGACTCCGCGGGACGGGGTCACTCCTCCCGTGGTGGACCACCACGGGCCCGTACCGCCCAAGGACGGCGGGCCGACGACGCAGGGCGACCACCACACGCCCGCCGCCCCGCCGAGGTTCTGATCCGGGTACGGACCGGACGTGAGAACTCCGGACCGGAGAGCGCACGAACTGACTAGATGACTGCATGAACGCATGACTGCTCACGGGGTCGGCCGCGACGGCACGGGGGAAAGCCGTCGCGGCCGAGGCATGACGTCAGGGCCGTAGGGCCGCCGTGCCGGCCCGCAGGGGTGACTTCCCCGCACGGATGAGGTCGGCCATCGCCCGCGAGTCCACATGGTCCAGGCTCCAGTCCCGGCCGAACTCGCCGGAGGCATCCCCTTCGATGGAGAGCACGTCCGGCACGAGCAGCGGGACGAGACATGGGTCGGTCTCCTCGACGAACGAAAAGCCGTGCGGCGACTCGATACGCCGATGGTCACCAGCGATCAGCGGCGCGATCGGGCACGGGGTATGTCCATCGGGGATCTCCTTGCAGGCGTGGGACAAAACCAGGACGCCTCTCCAACTGGCCGAAACTATGCGCTCACCATGGGCTTTACCTGACAGGCAATCAGTCACCCCTCCCACAAGTTCCCTTTCTGCAACACAACTTCACAATTTCTTGCGGCAAGATCTACCGAGATAGCTCGGGAACAGTGTCTACTGGGCCAGGTCAATCCCCAGGCGGCCCTGACCAGCACCCTTCCCGAGGTCTATTCGATGATCGAGATACCGGACCTGGCCGTCATCGGCCTGGCCGCAGGGACCCTGTCGGCGTTCGTCCTCGGCGGCGGACTGCTGAAGTCACGACGTCAACACTCACGTCAACGTGACGAAATCACGTCCCTCCGCTCGGATCTGGAATCGGCCCGCGAGGAAGTGGGCCGCACCTCACGGGCGATCACCGCCGAAGTGGTGCACCTCGCCCAGCGCCGACTACCGGCAGCCGCGACCCAGTCCGTACACCCGCACATCAAGGTTCCGGGGCCGCTCCGCCCCGACCTCCTGACCAGCAGCGCGCTCGGCGCCGGCCTCAACCAGGTGCTCGAAGGGCTGCTGTCCGCGGTGACTCAGGAGCGCAAACGCGTCGACGCCGCCGCCCGTGCCGGGATGCGCGGCACCACCCGGGAGATCCAAGCCGGCCTCTACCGGCTCCAGGACGTCCTGCGCGGGCTCCAACAGCGCTACGACGAACCGGAACTGGCCGAGACCCTGTTCGCACTCGACCACGAGAACGAACAGTCGCTGCGCCGCGCCCAGGTCGCCGCCGTGGTCTGCGGGGCCTGGGTGGGTCTGGCCCGCGAGGAGTCCCACCTCGTGGACGCGGTGACGGGCGGTCAGTCCCGGCTGGCCGGCTACCAGCGCATCCGGATCAGTAACCATCTGGAGGACGGTACGGCGCTGGTCTCCCACGCCGTCGAACCCGTCGCCATCATCGTGGCCGAACTGCTCGACAACGCGCTGCGCCACTCGTCCCCGGACACGCTGGTCACCGTCAATCTGGAGCGCGCCCACCACGGTGTCACCATCACCATGGACGACGCCGGGGTCGGCATGGCACCCGACGAACGCGCCTACGCCCAGCGCATGGTGGCGGGCGACGACCCGATCCTCCTGTCGGAGTTGGGCGACCCACCGCGGATGGGCCTGGCCGCGATCGGCCAGTTGACCCGGCAGTTCGACCTGTCCGTGGATCTCTCATCCCCCTCCCCCTACGGCGGGGTACGGGCGGTCCTCCTGGTCAAGAACCATCTGCTCAGCCACATCGATCCCGCGGTGCGTCCACCATCCGCCGCCGCTCCGCACTCCACCAGAAACTCCCCGGGCCTTCAGGAGCACCCGAGCACCGGGGGCCCCGCCGCGCCCCCGTCCCCGGCACCCGCCCCAGCCGCGGCGGATGTCGTCCCCGTGGCGGCCCGCCCGCCCCTCGCACCCGAGCCGGCGCAGTCCCGTACGGTCCGGGTGCCGGAAGCCGAGGGAACGGTTCCGGCCCGGGGCCTCGGTGTCCGTACGCCGTTGGACGAACCGATCACCCACGACGCAGCGCATTCCACACCGCCGGGGACCGACGGCGACGCACTCCCCCGACGCCGCCGCCGCACCCGACCGGAGTCCGGCACCGGGTCGTCCGTCAGGGCCCGCCCGTATGCCCCCGTACGCACCCCGGAGGAAGCAGCGGCAGCCCTCGGGGCGCTGCAAGCCGGCACCCTGGCCGCCCGCAATGCCGAGCCCGTACGAACCGAAGCCGAGACTCCGCGCACCGCAGCCGAACCCCTGCGCACCGCACCCGAATGGGAAGGGAACGACCCCCGATGACCAGCCGCACCTCCCGCGAAACAGGCGACACGGCATGGGTACTCGATCCGATCCTGGAGATACCCCATGTGCGTGCCGCCGTTCTGCTGACGCGGGACGGTCTGGTCTCCGGCTATTCGGATCGGCTGTCCAGGCCGTCCGCCGAGCGGGTCGCCGCGATCACCAGCACCGTGCAGGGCGCGTGTCGTACGGCGGCTGCGGCCTTCGCCGACGAGGACAGCGCGGAGGTGCGGCAGGTCGTCGTCGAGTCCGACCACGGATACATCCTGGTCGCGCCCACCCGGCACGGCACGTGTGTGGCGGCGTTCGGCGATCCGGAGGTCCGGCTGGACCTGTTGGCCCACCGGGTGCACTCCCAGGTGGCCCGGCTCGGCGAGAAGGCGATGAGCGCCGCACCCCGCGGAGTCGACGGCCCCGGTACCGCATGACCGGACGCCGGGGCGGCCGGCCGCTGGTCCCCGCGTACCTGTCGACGGCAGGACGGGCCCGGCCGAGCCGCAACAGCCTGGAGCGGCTCTCGGTGCTGACCGGTCTGGTCGGCGGTACGGGCCCCGGCCCGTCGCCGAGCACCCCGGGCGAGGACGGGCCCCGGCAGCAGGGGTCCGCCGGGAGTGCACCGGTACGCGGGGTGCCGCCCGCGCTCGACGACGCCGTACCGCTCCCACCGGGATTCACCACCCCGCGGCCCGTCCCGATGAGCGACCCGCCCCCGGCACCCTCCGGGTCCGCCCGCTCGCCAAACCCGCCGCTGCCCATCGATCTCACCCCCGCCCAGCGCAGTCTGCTGGAGGTCCTGGACGGCGGGTCGCTCACGGTGGTCGAGACGGCCGCCCTGCTGGAACTGCCCGTTTCCGCCGTGCGCGTCCTGGCCGGCCAGCTCATCGACCGGGGGTTGGTGGCCTCGCGCCCACCGATCCCCCATGCCGCCAAGCCCCGCCCTGATCTGTTGGAGAGAGTCGCCGATGGTCTCCGCGCCCTCAAGCTCTAGCGCCGCGCCGAGCGCCAGCGGCCCGCACGGCTCACGCGGCCTGCACCTGCCGGACACCACCCGCGAGTTGGTGAAGATCGTGGTGGCCGGCCCCTTCGGGGTCGGCAAGACCACCTTGATCGATTCGGTGTCCGAGATCCGCCCGCTGCACACCGAGGAGCAGTTGACCGAGGCGTCCGTGTCGGTGGACGACCTCGCCGGAGTGCGGGACAAGACCACCACCACGGTCGCGATCGACTTCGGCAGGATCTCCTTGGACGGGGGAATCGTGCTGTACCTCTTCGGAACCCCTGGACAGGAACGTTTCCGCGCACTCTGGGGCGACATCGCGTACGGGGCCCTCGGCGCCCTGGTGCTGGTGGACACCCGCCGGATCGACGACTCCTTCGAAGTGCTGGGACTGGTGGAGGACTCGGGGCTGCCGTACGCGGTCGCGCTCAACACCTTCCCCGACTCGCGCCAGTACACCGAGGAACAACTGCGCACCTCCCTCGACCTGGAGCCCGAAACACCGATGGTGGCCTGCGACGCCCGGGACCGGAACGCCTCCATCGATGCCCTCCTGGCCCTGGTCCAGCATCTGATATCCCGCGACGTCCCGAGCTCGGAGTCCAGCTGACGATGTATCCCGCCCATCTCGCCCCGTCCGCAGAAGCGTTCTCCCTCGCCGCACCGGTACGCCTGTGGGAGGACGGCTTCGCCGCCGATCCCCACACCTACTACGAGCGGCTGCGCGCCCAGGGCCCGATCGGCTGGGCCGAACTCGCCCCCGGAGTACCGGCGTACGTCGTCGTCGACCGCCGGGCGGCCCTCGATCTGCTCCAGGACCCCGACACCTGGTCCCGCGACCCACGCCCCTGGGAGGTGACGGTTGCCGAGGACTCCCCAATCCTCGGCATGATGCGCTGGCGCCCCAACACCCTCTTCGCCGACGGCCAGGACCACCTCCGCTACCGGCGCACCCTCGTCGACGCCTTCGCCCTGATCGAACCCCATGACCTGCGTGAACGCGTCCACCGGGCCGTGGACGTCCTGGTCTCCCGGATCGGCCCGGACGGCGCGGCGGATCTGGTCGGCGACTTCTCCCGACCGCTGATGGCCCTGGTCTTCAACAGCCTCTTCGGACTGCCCGACCGCGAGGGAGACCGACTCCGCGACTCCATCGGCGCCATGATGGAGGGCGGGGAAACGGCGGCGCACGGCGAGCAGGAGTACGGGCGCTACGTGCTGGAACTCATCGCCACCAAGACCGCCAAACGCGGTGAGGACTTGACGAGTTGGCTGCTCGACCACCCCTTGGAGCTCACTCCCGAAGAAGTCACCTGGCAGGTCTTCCTCACCCTTGCGGCGGGCCTTGAGCCGACCGCCAACCTGGTGTCGAACGCCCTCTCGCGCATCCTCGGCAACCCGGCGTACTACACCACCCTCACCAGCGGATCGCGTCCCGTCATGGACGCGGTGATGGAGGTGTTGCGCTACGAGACGCCAATGTCCAACTACGGTGTCCACTACGCCCGTCAGCCCGTGAGCTTCCACGGTGTGTGGGTGCGCGAGGCGGTACCGGTGGTGATCTCGTACGGCGCACTCGCCCACTTCTCCGAGGTGGAGCAGCGGCCGGCCGGCGGCCACCACCCGCATGACGCCTCACACCTGTCGTGGTCGGCCGGCGCCCATGCCTGCCCGGTCAAGCACCACACGCTGCTCATCGCCACCGAGGCCATCGAGCGGCTGACGCAATGGCTCCCCGACCTCGACCTGACCACCCCACGAGCGGGGTTGACCTGGCGCCCGGGCCCCTTCCACCGCTGTCTGACCGCCCTGCCCGTGCGTTTCACACCGCGGGCGCTCGATGTCCCGGGAGCCCGCTGAGAACCCCAGGGCCGGGCCGGAAGAGATATGTCATCGGGGCATGGCGAACGGCGTGGAAGTAGACCAGTCGAACGAGCCGCCGGCCGCCTTGGCGTGGTCACCGGGGATGCGGGCGCAGGTCGACTCCACGATCACCACGATCATCTGGCGGGCGCTGCCCCACTGCACGGTGACGATGTCACCGGTGGTGGGGTCCTCGAAGCGGGAGCCGACCTCCAACCAGTCGGGGCCCTCGTTGTCGTAGGCGTACCCCGCCTTCCAACCTGCGTCGAACAGCCGCTCGGCGACCTTCTCCATGGCGGCGCGAGCGGTGCGCTCGTCGACGTTCCGCACACCCCAGCCGTGCCGCACACCGATCGCCGTGCGGTCCCTTCGACCTGAGTTGATCAACGAGGTCTGCTTGCAGCGTGAGGAACGCAGGGTGTTGTACCCAGGCACGATCGGATCGGGCAGCCCCAGTTCCAGGAAGAGGTCCCGGGAGCGGTCCTGGAGCCGTGCGGCGACCGCGTCGGGGTCGGCGGTCGGATAGGGCTCCCCGTCCAACAGGTCCCCCACACGCGGCACGATGACCGAAACGGCCGCGACGATGCCGATGACGAGCAGTGCCGCCAGGGCGTACCAGTGCTTCTGCCTGCTGCGCATGGCGAGAACCGTACGGCGAGGGCGGACGATGGCGCTTGAGTAGTCGTACTCATGAGCGGACGCCTGCGGCGCCCTGGCGTACTTCATGGGCCGCGGTGATACGCCAGGGCGCCACTGAACCGACGGGATCATGGACAGCGGCCGTACGCGCTGGTGGAGACGGCGTTGCGGCTCAGAGTCCCGCGCTGCGTCACCGTGTGCCGAGAGCGGCCCCGTGCCGGGCGTCCGATCAGCCGAGGACCGAGAAGTCCGTGCGCGCCGTGTAGTTGCTGAAGTCGGACGGGTCACGGTCCAGTGCCTCCCGCACCCCGTTGGAGACGGCTTCGCTCCGGCCCTCGCGGATGTGGCGGAACAGTTCGACGAAGACGTCGGCAATCTCCTCCGACTCCCCGCCCGCGATGGTCTCCGCGCGGTACTCGTCCTCCGTGACCGGGACATAGCGCAGCTCTCGGCCCGAAGCGCGGGCGATCTCCGCAACGGCCTCGCCGAAGGTCATCGCTCGCGGGCCGGACAGTGCGTACGTACGGCCGTTGTGTCCGTCCTCGGTGAGTGCGGTGACCGCCACGTCCGCCAGGTCGTCGAGGTCGACGAAGGGCTCGCGTCCCTCTCCGGCCGGAATGCGCAACTCCCCCTTGGTCAGGGGCGCGACGAAGTACGGGAACTCGGTGAAGTTCTGTGCGAACCAGGTCGGGCGCAGGATGGTCCACTCCAGGCCCGATGCACGCACGACCTGTTCGGTCGCGAGGACGCTGCCGCTGCCGTCGTCCAGGTCTTCCCACACCCGGGCGGAGAGCAGCACCAGCCGTCGTACACCGTGCTCGGCCGCTGCCGTGACGAAGGCGCGCACGTCGTCGACCGCACTCGGGTCCTCGGAGCCGACGACGTAGACCGCGCCCACATCGGTCAGGGCCGGCCCCCAGGTGGTGCGGTCGGTCCAGTCGAATCGCACCGCGCCCGATCGGGACGCCACCTTGGCGGAGAAGCCCCGGCTCTGGAGCACATCGGCGACCCTGCGGCCGGTCTTGCCCGTACCGCCGGTCACCAGGAAGGAAGAAGAAGAGGAGTTCGTCATGGAGACCAGTGAATCGGGCGGACGCGGTACGCAGGATGGCTGTCGCTCTCGTTGGGATGTCTGATCGTCTCGGCTGCGAGCCTCCGGGACCGGGTCCCATCCCGATCGGACGAGATCGGCGCACCACCGTCCCTCCTACACTGGTGGGCATGGGAGACGCACTGTCCGGCCTGCTGCACGAGGTACGGCCCCGGGGCGCCCTCTTCGACCGGTCCGCTCTCAATCCGCCCTGGTCGATGCGGTTCCTCGAACGCACCCCGCTCGCCCTGCTCACCATGCTCGGCGGATCGGCCTGGGTGGGGGTGGACGGCGATGAGCCGGTGCCCCTGCGCCCCGGTGATCTGGTGCTGGTGCGCGGCCCCGAGCCGTACACCGTCTCGGACCAGCCGGGTACGGCCCCGCTCGCCTTCGTCCACGAGGGCGACCGGTGTACGACTCCGGACGGCCGGCTGATCCTCGACACGATGCCGATGTGTTCACCGGAACACCGGGACACCGTGTTGTTGAAGGGCACCTACCAGGTCGAGGGAAGCGTCTCGCAGCGCGTGTTGGACGCGCTGCCGCCGATCGCCCGGGTGCCGGCCGCACCGGAGGGCTGCCCGGCGCTGGGCATGATCTCGCAGGAGATCGATCGGGATGTACCGGGGCGTCAGGTGGTTCTCGACCGGCTGCTCGACCTGCTGCTCGTGACCACCCTGCGGGACTGGTTCGACCGCCCGGAGGCCAAGGCACCGGCCTGGTACCGGGCGTACGGCGACCCCGCCGTCGGGCGCGCGCTCCGGCTGATCCACAGTGATCCGGCCCGACCGTGGACGGTCGCCGCGCTGGCGTCGGAGGCGGGCGTGTCCCGGGCGCGGTTCGCGCAACGGTTCAGCGAGTTGGTGGGGCAGCCGCCGATGACGTACCTCACCGAGTGGCGCATCTGTCAGGCGGCCGATCTGCTCGCCCGGACCGATGACACCGTGGAGGCCGTGTCCCGTCGAGTCGGCTACTCCAATGCGTACGCGCTGAGCGTGGCCTTCAAGCGGACCATGGGCGTACGGCCGTCGGAGCACCGTGCCACCGCCCGGGCCGGGCAACTGCCCGCACTCGCACATCAGGGCGGATAGCACACACAGCACACCGAATGCTACCGAATGCCCTGTACAACCATTCCGCTTCGGCGGGGGTCTCCCAGGGGACTCCTGTTGATCACCACAGTCGGGACGACAGGAGGAACAGCAGTCTCGACCTGTGGGGAACACACCTTGCGCACACGCACCCTCGCCACCGCGATCGCCGTCACCTCCGCCTGCCTGGCCGCCGGCAGCCTCGTACCCGTCGCCGTCGCCGCGCCGGTCAGCGGCACGAGCGCCTCGACCGTGAAGCCACCCGGCGCCAAACCGGCTGACTACAACGGAGACGGTTACCGAGATCTGGTGATCAACCTGCCGGGCAACTCCGACGCCGCCACGAAGGTGTACGCGGGAGGCTCGGTGATGGTCCTGTACGGCTCGGCCCGCGGAGTCGACACCACCAAGCGCAAGCTCATCAGAGCCAGTACGGCCGGCATACCGGGAACCCCCGAAGGCCACGACCGCTTCGGCCAGCAGACCGCTTCCGGCGACTATGACCGCGACGGCTTCACGGACCTCGCCGTCTCCACGGTCGGCGAGGACCTGACCGTCAACGGCACCTACCGCCGCAACGCCGGCCAGAACACCATCATCTGGGGCGGCAAGAACGGATTGGCCAAGCACGGCGCGACCACCGTGCAGCAGTCCGCTCCGACCTCGATCGACGTGCGTCGCGGCATGGCCCTGGCCGCCGGGGACTTCAACGGGGACGGTGTGGCCGACCTGGCGGCCGGTGACTACAGCAACGGCCGCGGCGGCGATGTGCTGTACGGCCCCTTCACCCGCAAGGGCAAGCCCAAGAGCATCGCCTCCCTCGGGATGAAGGACGGACAGACCTATGTCCACCCGGCGGTCACGGCCGGTGATGTGACCGGCGACGGGATCACCGACCTCGTCCTCCAGGTCTATCCGGGGCGCGCAGGGGTCGAGCAGCGCATCGAGCTCCTGCGCGGTACACGGCAGGGGCTGGTCAAGGCCGGGACGCTCAAGGACGGCAACGGCAAACCGATCGTCAGCCTGGGGGCCTACGACCGGCAGCTGGGCATCGGGGACCTCGACCGGGACGGCTACGGGGACATCGTGATCGGCGACTGGCGGGCGGACCACGGCGAGATCGCCTTCGCCGGCAGGTTCACCGTGGTCTACGGCGGCAAGAGCGGTCAGTCGACCGATCGAGCACCGCAGGTGTTCACCCAGGACACCGAGGGCGTACCGGGCACGGTCGAACGTGACGACTACTTCGGCTCCTCGATCTCGGTCGGTGACATCAACGGCGACGGGTACGCGGACGTGGCCGCCGGCTCGCCCGTCGAAACGGTCGGGGACAAGTCCCTCGCCGGCCGGGTGACCACCCTCTTCGGGAGCGCCCGGGGCCTCACCGGTCAGGGCGCGCAGGTGCACGACCTGGACACGGCGGACGTGCCCGGTGACATGGAGACGCACGACCTCTTCGGAAGCGTCGTCAAGCTGATCGACCTCAACCGCGACGGTCGCTCGGAACTGGTGGCGGGGGCTCCCGGTGAGTACCCGGCGACGGGACGGTACTCGGTGCTGCCCGGCACGGCCCAGGGACTGACGGGGCAGGGTGCCAAGACCTTCGGCCCCTCCGACCTCGGGCTGCGCGCCGTCCCGGAAGCCGGTTTCGGTCGGACCCTCGGGGGCTGAACGGTCCCGCCCGGGTGGGACGCACGGATCGAGGAGTTCGTGCGTCCCACCGTTGGCGCCCGCTCACGCACGGGGCACGCCCGGCGGGCGCTCGGGTGAACGCGTTGTGCGGTGGTGGTCCCGAAGGGCCCTGACCGGGGGTGTTGGGCCGTTCGGAGGTGCGGGAGCGGCAGAAGAGTGCCCGGATCGTGCGCGCGAGTGATTATCGGATCCGTATGGCCCGGTAACGGGAGTGTCGACCGTGTCCCCTTGGGTCAGCTGTTCAGCCTGTCAGGGAATTGCCGGACAAGGCGACCCACAGGAGAAGTCGACGTATGAGAGCAACCCTCGCGCGACTGCGACAACGGTCGTGGACCTCAGGCTTGGCCTGTGCGGTCCTCGCCGTCACCGCGCCCGCGCTGGCTCTGGGGCCAACCATGCTGGCCGGTGCCGTACCGGTCAGCAAAGAACGAGCCAATATCGTCCAGGCCAAGGCGGCCGCCCCCCTGCCGGGCGGGCTCGGTCCTTGCATCCCGGGCGACTGCCCCGACCCGTTCCCCCCGATCAGCAACGGGCCCATCGCGGGCCGCGACGCCAACATCAACATCTTCGCCGGCGGTAACTTCCTGGTCCGCGAACGCGCGGCAGAAGCCGAGGGCAAGGTCGTCGTCCTCGGGAACTTCGACCAGGACAAGGTGGCCGGAGCCAGCTCCGTCTACAACATCGGCATCGTGGGCGTGGGGTCACGCGTCCCGCCTCCGAACGGCTCGGACTTCCTCACCACCGGCGGCAATGTCACCGTCGCGCCCGGTGAATCACTGCTCGCGGACGGCGGAGTCGTACGCCACGCGGGCACGGCCACCGGAACCATCACGGGCACCGTCGTCCAGGACCCGAACGCGGCGGCTCCCTACACCGCGCTGCGCGATGAACTGACGTCCTCAAGCCTGTGTTACGCCCGCAACGAGACCGGGCCGCGGCCGGCCACGGGAACCGCCGTCAACAGCGGCGGCGAGACGGTGTTCACGGGCGACGGGACCTCGGCGCTCCAGGTCTTCAACGTCGACTTCAACCTGACCACGGCGGGCGGTGGTCAGCAGGGGATCCGCTTCGTCAACATCCCGGCGAACGCCACCGTCCTGGTCAACCTCACCGGTGCCAACCGGATCATCAACACCTACAGCGGCAGCCCCTTCGACACCGACCCGCTCAACCAGCTGCGGGATCGGCTGTTGTGGAACTTCCCCGACGCGACCAGCGTCGGCCTCCGCGGCACCGGTCAGTTCCAGGGCAGTGTGCTGATCGGCAACCAGGCGTCGACGACCACCGTCACGCTCCCGGGAGTGAACGGCCGCTTCTTCACCACCGGCAACGTCACCCACACCAGTGTGGTGGGCGGTGGCGGCGGCCAGGAGTTCCACGCGTACCCCTTCAACGGTGATCTGCCGGACTGCTCGGTCGTACCGACCGCGCCCGTCCAGGTCCTGAAGAGGGACACGGAGACGCAGGCACCGCTGGCCGGGGCCACCTTCCAGCTGTGGGAGGAGACCAACGGCTTGGCGGGTCTCCAGACCACCGGGCCCAACCCCGACACGACGGTGGGCACCCCCTGCACCACCGGCGCCGACGGCCTCTGCTCCCGCACGGTCAACCTGGGCCTCTACTACTGGCAGGAGACGGCACCGCCGCCGGGGTACGACCTCCCGGACAACCCGGTGTTCCCGGTACTGCTGGAGGCCGACGACCTGCCGGCCGGTGTCACCGTCAACGCCGACAACGACCAGACCCCGGTGACGGGCGAGGTGTCGGTGGAGAAGACGGACTCGGAGAGCGGGGAACTGCTCTCGGGAGCCGTCTTCCAGCTGTGGGAGGAGACCAACGGAATCCCCGGCCTCCAGACCACCGGAGCCGACCCCGACACGGCGATCGGTGACCCGTGCACCACGGGCCTGATCGGCGAGTGCGCGGAGACCGTGGAACTCGGTACGTACTACTGGCAGGAGACCGCGGCACCGCCCGGCTACGACCTGCCCGCCAACCCCGTCTTCGGACCCCTCGTCCTGACCGCGGAGAACGCGGCGACCGGTGTGAACGTGACCGCGGAGAACACCGCGACCGCCCCCGTCACCGGTGATGTGACCGTCATCAAGACGGACTCGGGCACGGGTGACCCACTGGCCGGTGCGGTCTTCCAGCTGTGGGAGGAGACCAACGGGATCCCCGGTCTCCAGACCACCGGAGCCGACCCCGACACGACGGTGGGCGCCCCTTGCACCACCGGCGCCGACGGCGAATGCACCGACACCGTGGAGACGGGCACCTACTACTGGCAGGAGACCGCGGCACCGCCCGGCTACGACCTGCCCGCCAACCCCGTCTTCGGACCCCTCGTCCTCACGGACGCGAATGCTGCTGACGGCGTGACGGTCTTCGCGGAGAACACCGCGACCGTCCCGGTCACCGGTGAGGTGACGGTCGTCAAGGAAGACTCCGGAACCGGCGACCCGCTCGCCGGAGCCGTCTTCCAGCTGTGGGAGGAGACCAACGGCGTACCCGGTCTCCAAACCACCGGGCCCAACCCGGACACCACCGTCGGCACCCCCTGCACCACCGGCGCCAACGGCGAATGCACCGACACCGTGGAGACGGGCACCTACTACTGGCAGGAAACCGCAGCACCCCCCGGCTACGACCTCCCCGCCAACCCCGTCTTCGGACCCCTCGTCCTCACCAATGAGAACGCGGCCGACGGAGTCACCGTCACCGCCGAGAACACCGCAACCGTGGTGGTCACCGGGGATGTGACGGTCGTCAAGGAAGACGCGGACACCGGCGACCCGCTCGCCGGAGCCGTCTTCCAACTGTGGGAGGAGACCAACGGCGTACCCGGCCTCCAAACCACCGGAGCCGACCCCGACACCACCGTCGGCACCCCCTGCACCACCGGCGCCAACGGCGAATGCACCCGCACCGTCGAAACCGGCACCTACTACTGGCAGGAAACGGCAGCACCCCCCGGCTACGACCTCCCCGCCAACCCCGTCTTCGGACCCCTGGTCCTGACGACGGAGAACGCCGCCGACGGAGTCACCGTCACCGCCGAGAACACCGCAACCGCACCGGTCACCGGAGACGTCACGGTCATCAAGGAGGACTCCGGAACCGGCGACCCGCTCGCCGGTGCGGTCTTTCAGCTGTGGGAGGAGACCAACGGGATCCCCGGTCTCCAGACCATCGGCATCAACCCGGACACCACCGTCGGCACCCCCTGCACCACGGGCGCTGACGGGGAGTGCACCCGCACGGTCGAGCTGGGTACGTACTACTGGCAGGAGACCGCGGCACCGCCCGGCTACGACCTGCCCGCCAACCCCGTCTTCGGACCCCTGGTCCTGACGGCGGAGAACGCCGAAGAGGGCGTGACGGTCACCGCGGAGAACACCCCCACCGCCGCCGTCACCGGTGACGTGACGGTCATCAAGGAAGACGCGGACACCGGCGACCTGCTCACCGGAGCCGTCTTCCAGCTGTGGGAGGAGACCAACGGGATCCCCGGTCTCCAGACCACCGGGCCCAACCCGGACACCGCGGTCGGCACCCCCTGCACCACGGGTACGGACGGCGAATGCACCCGCACTGTCGAAACCGGCACCTACTACTGGCAGGAAACCGCAGCCCCCGAGGGCTACGACCTCCCCGCCAACCCCGTCTTCGGACCCCTCGTCCTCACCAATGAGAACGCGGCCGACGGAGTCACCGTCACCGCCGGGAACACCGCGAGCTCCACGGACACCGGCACGATCACGCTGCACAAGATCGACCACAAGACCGGTCGCGACCTGGCCGGTGCGGTCTTCGAGCTGTGGCGCGAGACCAACAACGTGCCCGGTCTCCAGACCAGAGGGACCCTCGGCGTTCCGGCCGACACCCTGACCGGAGCGGCCTGCACCACCGACGACACCGGCACCTGCGTCTTCGACGACCTACCGACGGGGACGTACTACCTGCTGGAGACGGACGTGCCCGAGGGCTATGAGCTCCCGCGCAACCGGGTCTTCGGCCCGTACGTCCTCACCTCGGAGAACATCGACGAGGGAGTGGACGTCACCATCTCCAACAAGCGTGCTGAGCACGGCAAGGGCAAGGGAGACAACGACAAGCCCCACGAGGGCTGATCCGACCCCTGCGACTTCCTTCGAGGGCGCGGACAGGACCTGACCGGTCCTGTCCGCGCCCTCACCGGTTTGGCCCGCGGCCTGGGGCGCTCCGGGCCGTCCGCTGGTAACTCTGGGCTTGGGCACGGTCGCACCTGAACCGACCGGGCCGGGACCGACCAGGGGGCAACCACCGGGGGCACAACGTCGTACGCATCGGCGTACGAGGACGGAGCACCGCATGAGCAACCCCGATCGACGCCGTCCAGGGCGGATATCCGCCGGCCGGTCCACAGCAGCGCTGCCCTTGACGGCCGTGGCGGCACTCGCCATCGCCCTGGCCGTGCCACATCCGGCTGCGCTGGCGACAACCAGCGAGGGCAACGGCAGCGGCGACACGCCCTGCACCAGCGGTACCGGCCCGTATCAGCGGCCCCTGGAGGAGCACCTAGAACGTCCCGTGGACGGGGTGCAGTCGGTGGCCGACTGCGAGGCGATCCGTGCCTTCCAGACGGCACACTCCATCGAACCGGCCGACGGCTACGCCGGTCTGGCGACCCATCGCATGGCGGTCGCCGTCGACGCCCAGGAGTTCCCCAACGCCGAGGGGCACTGCCCCGTCCGCACTTACCGGGTGACCTGCGTGGACCTCGATCGACAACTGCTCTGGGTGCAGCGCAACGCGGACGTCGTCTTCCCGGCCGTCCCCATCCGTACCGGACGGGACGACCAGGAGACCCGGCTCGGCTGGCACTCCATCTACTGGCGCAGCAAAGACCATGTGTCGACGATCTACGACAACGCACCCATGCCGTACGCCCAGTTCTTCGACGGGGGCCAGGCTCTCCACGGCCGCCCGGACGACCTGTACGACGGCGGGGGCTCGGCGGGATGCGTGAATCTGCGCCTGTCGGACGCGGAGAAGCTGTGGGACCTGCTGGACGTCGACGACCAGTTGTACATCTGGGGGGCCAAGCCGGGTACGGACGGCTGAACGGGCGACTGCGCGGCTCGGAAACGACCCCGACAGCGGCTCAGGAGTAACTCAGGAGCAGTGCGGGAGGAACTCAAGAGCGGTTCAGAGGCGGTTCGGGAGCAGTTCGGGAAGCGAGGGGGGGAACTGCGCGGCTCAGGGGGAGGGGGGCTGAGCGGTGGGGTCGGAGCGACCCGGGAGAAACGTGCGATGCAGCTGTTGGGTGGGGCCCGCGGGGGCAGGCCCCTACCTGGTCGGCTTGCGACCCGTGATGCCGAGGTGCACCAGCAGTGCGAGGTTGGGCTTCAGCTCGGCCTGCTTGACGCCCCAGGTGGTGAAGCCCTTCTGGTGCGAGGCCACCGCGGACAGCATCGCGACGAGCGAGCCCGCCACAGCCGCCGGGCTGATGTCCTTGTCCACCCTGCCCTTGGCCTGGAGGTCCTTCACCGCGTCGGTGAGGGAGCCGGTGACCGAGTTGAGGATCTTCATCCGGAGCTTGTTGAACCGCTTGTCGCCCTCGGCTGCGCCCAGATCGACGACCCGCAGGATCGCGTCGTTGCGGCGCCAGAAGTCCAGGAAGCCCTCGACGAGTTCCTCGGAGGTCTGCCAGGCCGCCTTGCCGGCCCAGGAGCGTCCGGCGACCAGTTCGGTGAGCCCGGTGCCCTCCTTCGCCGTCTCTTCCGCAATCTCCAGGACGGCGCCCTCGACATCGGGGAAATACTGGTAGAAGGTCGCGGGGGAAGTGCCCGCTTTCCGGGCCACGTCGATGACTTTGACGTCCCGGTACGGCGAGGAGCTGAGCATCTCGCTGAGGCAGTCGAGCAGCTTCTGCCGCGTCGCCTGGCCGCGCCGTCCGGCCACTCGGCCGTCGACTGTGCGTACTTGTCCTGTCATGCCGTCAGCTTACCGAGGGGTGATCGGGGCGCGATTCGGCCGACTGCAAATGGGGTGGTGCCCCCGTGAACACGGGACGGCGGACTAGTGGGCACATGTTCGATTTATCCAATCGCCGGTGCCCGGGATTGCCCCAGAACGTTGAGTGTGACGAGTGCCACGCACCTTCTGTGGACGGCGGCGGGGCACCACCGGGCGCCCCCACTCCGGCAGCGGGTCGCACACCCGGCCCGGCCATCGCGGTTCGGCCTCCGACGTCGCCCAAGTCGGTGTGGTGCGTACCGTTTCGCGGCCCGGTGAAAGCCCGCGGAGGCGGACCGTACCGGCCCGAAGCGGGGGTCCGTGCCCGAATCCGTATGAGACACCCCGATCCGCCCCCGGGTTCGCAACCAACGCTTTCGGCAGGAAGAATCAGGCTGGGCACCGCCGCTGAGCGTCTCAGTGGTGAGAGTCTCAGTAGCGGAGACGCGGGACGGCGCTGTAATGGACGGGCCCGGCTCGATCTGGGGCCGTACGGGGAGGTGGCAGGCAGGTAATGGAGCAGCTGACGCAGCACGATCCGAGACGGATCGGTCCGTTCGAGGTACTGGGCCGGCTCGGTGCCGGCGGCATGGGCCTGGTGTACCTGGCCCGCTCGGCGTCCGGTCGTCGAGTGGCGATCAAGACCGTGCGTACCGAACTCGCCGAGGACCAGCTGTTCCGAGTCCGCTTCACCCGCGAGGTCGAGGCCGCCAGGGCCGTCAGCGGCTTCTACACCGCGGCCGTGGTGGACGCCGACCCCCGGGCCGCCGTGCCCTGGCTGGCCACCGCGTACGTCCCCGCGCCCTCGCTCGAAGAGATAGTGAACGAGTGCGGTCCCCTGCCCGCGCAGGCCGTGCGCTGGCTCGCCGCGGGGATCGCCGAGGCGCTCCAGTCCATCCACGGCGCCGGCCTGGTGCACCGGGACCTCAAGCCGTCGAACGTCCTCGTGGTCGAGGACGGGCCGCGGGTCATCGACTTCGGCATCGCCTCCGGCGTCTCCAACACCCGGCTGACGATGACCAACGTGGCGGTCGGCACACCCGCGTACATGTCCCCCGAGCAAGCCCGGGACTCACGCAGCGTGACGGGCGCCAGCGATGTGTTCTCGTTGGGCTCGACGCTGGTCTTCGCGGCCACGGGCCATGCGCCCTTCCACGGGGCGAACCCGGTCGAGACCGTCTTCATGCTGCTGCGCGAAGGCCCCGACCTGGCCGGTCTCCCCGATGAACTGCGACCGCTCATCGACTCGTGTATGCAGCGGGAGGCACCTCGACGGCCGTCGCCCGAAGACCTCCAGGCACAGTTGGCGCCCCATCTCTTCTCCGGCAGCGACGACAGCGGTACGGCTTCGGCCTGGCTGCCGGACCTCGCCACAGCGATGATCGAACGGCGCCGCGGCGGTGGGCGCACCGCTCCCGCACCCCGCGCGCCCCAGCCTCCGCCCATGCCTCCCGAGCCGCCCCGGCAGCCCGTCCACAACGACTGGGCCGCCCCGCGCTCCCGGGTCGACGACCCTCGTACGGGCGCCGCAGGGCCGGTCCGGTTGCCCGGGGCGAAGGCGCCCATCGGCCCGGGGCTCCGGGTCGCGGACACCGGCCGCGGCCCGGCGCCCGACCTGCTCGCCGCGACCGGTTGGATCCGGCCCCCGGCCGGTGTCAACGGCTCGGCGGTCGTCCCCATGCCCGGCACCGGCCCGGTGCCCGCACAGTCGCCACCGTCCCAGCCCGTCCCACCGCAGGACGGCTCCTCCCCCTGGCGCCCCTGGCGGTTCCGGATGTCCAACGACGTCTGGGGCACACCGGTCGTGGACGGCAATCTGCTCTACGTCACCTCGTTCGAGGTGCACGCGCTCGACGTGGGCACGGGACGCCGGCAGTTCAAGACGCGCGACGTGGCCTGGTCGATGACGGTCAACGGCGGTCGCATCCACGCGTCCGACGGACCGACGCTCTATGCGCTCGACGCCACGAACGGTCAGGAGCGCTGGCGCCTTCAGACCGACGCCTGGGTGTACTCGATCAAGGCCGACCGGGGCACGGTGCTCACGGGGACCCGGGGCGGCGGCGTACAGGCGTGGGAGGCGTCCAACGGCGAGAAGCTGTGGGAGTTGACCGGGGCGCAGACGGAGTTCGAAACCGTCGAGGCCGGGCCCGTCATATTCGACGACACCGTCTACGTGTGGAAGGACGCCCGGCTGCGCGCCCTGGAGGCCCGTACCGGCATCGAACGCTGGTCCTACCCCATCGGGGACGCAGCGTCCTGCGGAAACGTCCCGGTGCGGGTCCAACCCGCGCCCGACGGGCAGGTGTACGTCTCGGCGGGCACCAGGGCCCTGGCGATCGGCATCGCGGACGGGCGGGTGCGCTGGCACTTCGAGGCGCCCGCGGTCTTCCTGTGTCCGCCCGCGTACGCACCGGGCGCCGCGGTCACCGGCGGCGGGGTGTACCTGGCCGACTACCTCGGCACCGTGTACGCACTGGACTCGACCACGGGCAAGGACCGTTGGCGCATCGCCACCGAGCCGCGCCAGTCCATCGAACCCGTGCTGGTCACCGGCGGGAACGTGCACGTCGGCAGTGGCAGCGCGCTCTACACGCTGGATGCGGTGACCGGCACCCCGATGTGGCGCTTCGCCGCCGGCGGAGAGGTCATCGGCTCCCCGGTGGTCGCGGACGGACGGGTCCACTTCGGCTCGGCGGACCACGTGCTGTACACGCTGGACGCCAGTGGGGGGCAGTTGCGCTGGAAGCTGGCGACGGGCGGCGAGATCACCGGCTCACCGGTGGCACGCGGTGGAGTGGTGTACGCGTGCAGCAAGGACCGCTGTGTGTACGCGCTCGACGCGGTGAAGGGCACGGCGACCGGCCGCGGGGGCCGCTAGGGCCCTTGTTCCGGATCTCGTCGGCCTCGCGTGCGCTGATGTCGGCCTCGCGTGCGCTGGTCCAGCAGGAAGATCCCGGGAAGCGTCTGGCGAATGTCCTGGGGGATGTCCTGGGGGATGTCCTGGAGAAAGTCCTGGGGAGTGTCTTCGGGACGGGCGCTACGGAGGTTCCCGTGGCGCTCCGCAAGGCTCGGGCGTAGCGTCTAAGGCGGCGGTCGCCGTACGGAAGCCCCTTCCGCAACCGGTACGACGGCCGTCCCTGCCCGCCCGCGTCCCGACAGGTCATATCCGTGGTGCTACCGGTGTGGCGAAGGGCGCCGGCTCCCCGTCGTGCTCACCCCTCGGCATCGGCCGGGATCAACCGCTTCACCAGCTCGGTGATCAGGTCGGCGGCCTGTTCGGGGGGAAAGACATCGGGCAGGGTGAGCCGTTCCACCACCAGCCAGTTGGTTGCCAGATAGATCATCCTGACGGCATCGGCGTCACCGGGCAGGCCCGACGAGAGGTGCCCGTCGACGTTCGCCCGGACGTCTGCGCCCACCCGTTCGGTCAGCAGGGCCCGCAACTGAGGTCGTCGGGTGGCCTCCAGTCGCAGTTCCAACAGGGCGAGGTAGCCGGTGCGGAACGAGGTGACCCGCTCCACGACCTCCCGCACCAGTTCGGCGGTGTGCTCGCGGGTCGCAGGACCGGCGGTCATCCGGGCGAGCGCCTCGTCGTCCGGGCGCATCCGCTCGTAGATCCGGCCGCCGGCCTGGTTGAGGAGGTCGTCGCGGTTGGTGAAGTAGTTGGACGCCGTCCCCTTGGGCACGTCGGCTTCGATGTCGACCGCCCGGAAGGTGAGCCCCCGGGCGCCGTCGCGGGCCAGGACCTCGATGGCCCCGTCGACCAGAGCGGCGCGCCGGGCCAGGTTCTGCCGCATACATCGATCCCTTTCGCCGCCGTGCCGGGGTTCCGGCACGACCGGTTAACCACTATAGGCACAGTGGTGTTCACTGGGCCCATGGACCAGGACCTCCACGACCCCGGCAGGGACTTCCGTGCCCTCCTCCGCTCCCAGCGGGTCTGGGACACCACACTGCCCGCCTTCGATCCCACCGACGTCCCCGATGCACCGCTGGCCCTGTTCCACCGGTGGTTCGTCGAGGCGTGCACGGCCGGACAGCCCGAACCGCACACCATGAGCCTCGCCACGGTGGACGAGCGGGCACGGCCGGACGTCCGTACGGTGATGCTGCACGACGCGGACGCGGAGGGATGGCACTTCGCAACGCACTCCACCAGTGCGAAGGGGCGCCAACTCGCCGTGACGCCCGAGGCGGCGCTGGGCTTCTACTGGTCGGTCCAGGGGCGTCAGGTCCGGGTGCGCGGCACGGTCACCGCGACCGACTCGGCGCAGGGCCTGGCGGACCTCCACGCCCGCTCCACGGGTGCCCTGGCCGCCGCGCTCACCGGCCGACAGAGCGAGGTGCTCGGTTCGCTCGCGGAGTTGGATCGGGTGTCGCGGGCGGCCTGGGAACGGGCCCGTACGGAACCCGATGCACCGGTGCCCAGTTGGACGCGGTACGTGGTGGCACCGCGGGAGGTGGAGTTCTTCCAGGGCGATGCGGAACGGCGTCACGTCCGGCTGCGCTACCGGGGCGGGCCCGGGAGGGGCTGGCAGCGGGAACTGCTCTGGCCCTGACGCCCCCGCTGCGGCCGGTTCACGGGGCGGCTTCCGGTGCGCTGCGAACCGCACAGCAGACATACGGCAGACATACAGCAGATATGCACAGGTGAACAGGAAACATAGGAAAGTTGCGTACGGATCGCACAAAAGACTTACCTGCGTGATCAATTCGCAACCGATTTCCATCTTGACTGAGACCCAGCACGTGAGGTGGCGATTACGCTCACGACTCATGGCCGATGAAAAGGGCAAGCGCAAGGTCATCGACCTCACGGACGAACGCCCCGTCTACATCATCGGTGGCGGCCCGGGTGGGCTCGCCGCCGCAGCTGCTCTGAGGGAACGCGGCGTGCGGGCCGTGGTGTTGGAACGGTCCGATGCCGTCGGCGCGTCCTGGCGCGGTCACTACGACCGGCTGCACCTGCACACCACGCGAAAGCTCTCCGGCCTGCCCGGACTCGCCATGCCCCGCTCGTTCGGGCGGTGGGTGTCCCGTGACGACGTGGTGCGCTACTTGGAGAAGTACGCGGAGTTCCACGAGCTGGAGATCGTGACGGGCGTCGAGGTCTCCCGCATCGAGCCCGCGGGCGACGACTGGCTGTTGCACGCCACGGGCGGACGCCGGCTGACGGGGCGGGCCGTGGTGATAGCCACCGGCTACAACCACACCCCCGCACTGCCCGACTGGGAGGGCCGGGACTCGTACACCGGTGAGCTGCTGCACGCGAGCGACTACCGCGCACCCGGACCGTTCGCCGGCAAGGACGTCCTGGTCGTGGGGGTGGGCAACACGGGCGCCGAGATAGCGGTGGACCTCGCCGCCGGGGGCGCGTCCCGGGTGCGCCTCGCGATCCGCACGCCCCCACACATCGTCCGTCGCTCCACCCTCGGTTGGCCGACCCAGCGGACAGGTGTGCTCGTCCGCAGGCTGCCCGCCCTGCTCGTCGACCCGGCGGCCCGCGTCCTGTCCCGGATCTCGGTCCCCGACCTGGCCCCCTACGGACTGCCCCGACCGGACAAGGGTCTGCTCAAGCGGGCACGCGAAGGAGCCATTCCTGTCCAGGACATGGGATTCATCCAGGCGGTGCGCAAGGGGTCCGTGGAGCCGGTCGCCGCACTGGCCTCCTTCGAGGGGGACAAAGTGGTGCTCGCGGACGGCAGCAGCATCACACCGGACACGGTGATCGCCGCGACCGGGTACCGGCGCTCGCTGGAGGGGTTGATCGGCCACCTCGATGTGCTGGACGCCGGCGGCAAACCCCGCACCCGCGGCGGACGCACCCCCAAACAGGCCCCGGGCCTGTACTTCACCGGCTTCACCAACCCGATTAGCGGGATGCTCCGGGAGATGGGCATCGACGCGCGCAAGATAGCGAAGTCGCTGTCGTAGTCGTAGTCGTAGTCGTACGACCTTGGACCGCGGCGCCCTTGACGGTGGTCAAGTGACCGTCGCGGTGGCCGGGGTGAGCCAGGGCAGGCAGCGGGGCGATGACAGCCCGCCATGCGTGCAGTTGCTGTCGTCCGTGGTGGAGATCGAGGGAGGCGCTGGACCGCTCCCGGGGATGTGTTGCCACCGCAGTATCCGCAGGTGGGGCCGCTGTTCTTCAGCGCCCCCGATGACCCCTCACGCCAACTGACCCGTATCATCCGGGGCTTGTGTGGTGAAAACAGTCAAGGGATGCCTGTTCCCGCGATTTCGTACGCGGCTATGCTGCCGTCGCGATGCCGGACCGCGTCCGGGCGCCATCAACTCGCCTCCCTTGAGCCTCCCATGACGGGCAGGCGGTACGGGGCCGCTGAGAGCGCTGTCGCACCCTCTTCGCCCGTCCGCCTCGCGTTCCCCGCTTCACCCCTTCCACATCCACCCTCGTTCCGGAGGTCCCGTGACCACCATCCACCACCTCAGCGACGGTTCGGACCCCGCGCCTCCGCCGGGCTGCCCGGCCCACGGCATGGGCTCCGGTCTGGCCCCCACCGGGCTGCGGCGGCTCTACGGGCCCGAGGCCGAGGCCGATCCCACGCAGATGTACGAGGCGTTGCGCCGCGAGCACGGCCCGGTCGCGCCCGTCCTGCTGCACGGCGACATCCCTGCGTGGGTGGTGCTCGGGCACCGGGAGAACCTCGAAGTGATGCGCACGCCGTCGCTGTTCTCCCGGGACTCACGCCGCTGGACGGCGTTCCAGGAGGGGAAGATCGCCGCGGACTCCCCGTTGATGCCGATGGTGGGCTGGCAGCCGCTCTGTGTCTTCGCGGACGGTGCCGAACACACCCGACTGCGACAGGCGGTCATCGACGGCCTCGACCAGTTCGACCGCCACGGGGTGCGGCGCTATGTGGTCCGCCACACGGACCAGTTGGTCGAGGCGTACTCGGCGACGGGTCGGATGGACCTCGTCCACGACTACGCCGAGCGACTGCCCATGCTGGTCATGACCCAACTCCTGGGGATGCAGGCGACCGAGGACGGCCCCGACCTGGTGGAGCCGACCCTCGACCTGATGCGGGGCACCGAAACGGCCCTGGCCAGCAATGAGATGGTCACCAAGACCCTGAGCGAGTTGGTCAGGGACAAGAAGCGCAAGCCCGGTCGAGACCTCGCGTCGCGACTCATCGCCCATGAGTCGAAGCTCACCGACGAAGAGATCGTGGAGCACCTGCGGCTGGTGTTGGTCGCCGCCCACGAAGGCACCGTGAACCTCATCGCCAACACCCTGCGCCTGGTGCTCACCGACCCCCGGTTCCGCGCCAGTCTGTCCGGGGGGCAGATGACCCTGCCGGACGCGCTGGAACAGGTGATGTGGGACACCCCGCCGATCGCCATGGTTCCCGGCCGCTGGGCCACCGGCGACACGGTGATCGGGGGCCAGCAGATCAAGGAGGGCGACCTTCTGGTGTTGGGTCTCGCACCGGGCAATACGGATCCGGCCATCCGCCCCGATCTCTCGGCACCGGTCCACGGCAACCGCTCACACCTGGCCTTCAGCAGTGGGCCCCACGAATGCCCGGGCCGGGACATCGGCCGCGCCATCGCGGACACCGGCATCGACCGGCTGCTGACCCTGCTCAAGGGAGTGCAACTGGCCGTGCCGGAAGGCGAACTCACCACTGAGGGAGCCTGGTTGACCCGGAGGGTGGCGGCACTTCCCGTGCAGTTCACCCCTTGGCGGACGGGTGAGGAAGGGGCGGTCAGCACCACGGTGCCGGTCTCCCAACCGCTGCCCGCGACCGCGCCCAACTCGGCGAGCACCCCCGCCCCGGCCGCCGCCGTGCAGGCCGCCCGCCCCTGGTGGAAGTCGCTGCTCTTCTGGCGGTAGACCGACCGCCCCTCCCCCGCACGGGAGGGGACACCATGCGCCCTCGTCTTCCCGCAACACCGTCGATGTCGCCCATCGGCCGCCGGGGAGCGGGGCGTCGTGGTGTGTGGCACCGCTGTCGAGCGGGGACGAGGCCCCATTGGAATGGCCGAGAACCATCGGTACTATGCGCGATAGTTGATCAACACCGCCGCCGTTCCCCTACACCGTCCCCGTACCGGACCGCATACGCCCCGCGGTCCGGACTCGCGCATGCCCCTCCGAAAGGACATGTCGGTGTCGCTTGAGTTGTCGGCCATTCCCCGCGCACCCGGCGCGATCCCCCTCCTCGGTCACACCCTCAAACTGATGCGCGGCCCCCTCGCCTTCATGCGGTCCCTGCGCGAGAGCGGCGAATTCGTCCGGGTCGACATCGGCACCCTCCCGGTCTGCTTCGCCACCAGCCCCGCCCTCGTCCACGAGGTCACGGTCAACAAGGCGCGCAGCTTCGAGAAGGGCCGGTTGTTCCAGCGCGTGCGGCCCCTGGTGGGCAACGGACTCGCGACCGCTGACGGGGACACCCACCGGCGGCACCGGCGGCTGATGCAGCCGATGTTCCACCGACAACAGATATCCGGGTACGTGGAGGTGATGGGACGCCACGCGGACGCCCTCGCCGAGTCCTGGACACCCGGCCAACGCGTTGACGTGCACCGCGAGGTGACCTCGCTGACCATCCGGACCTTGGCCGAAACCTTGTTCTCCGCCGAGATCGGTCGACAGGCGGTCGACACGGTCAGCCGTGAGCTCCCGGTCGTCATGAAGAACATGTTGATGCGCACGGCGTCCCCCCAACTCCTCGACGGACTGCCCCTGTGGCGCTCGTTCGATCGGGCCACCGCCAACATGCGCTCGGTCATCGACCGCCTGGTGGTGCAGACCCGGGCCGCAGGACCGCGGGACGGCCGGGCGGATCTGCTGTCCGTACTGCTGGAAGCGCGGGACGCGGACACCGGCGAGGCCCTCACCGACGAGGAGGTGCGTGACGAGTTGGTCACCATCCTCTTCGCCGGCAGCGAGACCACGGCTTCGGTCCTCAGTTGGGCCCTCCACCACCTGTCACTGCACCCCGAGATTGCCCGGGCAGCGGCAGTCGAGATCGAGGAGGTCACGGGCGGCGAGGACGTGGGCTTCGCCGATGTGCCCCGGCTGTCCCTGATCCAGCGGGTGCTGGACGAATCCCTGCGGCTGCACGGCGTGGTCCTGCTGATGCGCCGCGCCCTGGAGCCGGTGGAGATCGGCGGATACACCCTGCCGGCCGGTACGGAAGTGGCCTTCAGCCTGTACGCCCTGCACCGGGACCCCACCATCTACTCCGCGCCCGACGTCTTCGACCCCGACCGATGGTTGCCCGAGCGCCGTGCCGAGCTACCGCGCGAGGCCGTCGTCCCCTTCGGCTCGGGCAACCGCAAGTGCATCGGGGACGCCTTCGCCTGGACCCAGGCCACGGTCGCCCTGGCGACGATCCTCCGGCGCTGGCGACTGGGCTCGGTGGAGGGTCACACTCCGCGCGAGATGCTGGCCGCGATGGCCAACCCCGATCGGGTCCTGATGACCGTCCACCCACGGATCGACGGCTGAGCGCTCCACCCCGAACCCACCACACCTGACAGTGCATCAGGTCGGCTGCCGGCACGCGGTCGCTGCCGTCAGCCGACCCGGACCTCCTCGATCCGCGGAACCCCGTCCTCGCCCTGGTCCTGCACCCCCGGGTCCGGGCGTCGGATCACCAATGACATCAGGGCCGCCACCGCGCACAGGGCGCCCGCGGCGTACCACACCACGTCGTAGGAGCCGAAGACGTCCCGCGCGGCACCGCCGGCGAAGGCGACGACTGCGGCGCCGAGTTGGTGCGAGGCGAGCACCCACCCGAAGACGACTGCGCTGTCGTCGCCGTAGTGCTCACGGCAGAGTGCGATCGTCGGCGGTACCGTCGCCACCCAGTCCAGCCCGTAGAAGACGATGAAGAAGATCATCGGTGGCTGTACCGAGGGGGCGAGGAGCACGGGCAGGAAGAGCAGGCTGACGCCCCGCAGCGCGTAGTAGACCGCCAACAGCCGGCGGGCGGAGTAACGGTCGGTGAACCAGCCCGAGGCGATCGTGCCCACCACGTCGAACACCCCGATGACGGCGAGCAGGGAGGCAGCCGCCGTGATCGGCATCCCTTGGTCATGGGCGGCCGGTACGAAGTGGGTCTTCACCAGCCCGTTGGTGGAGGCCCCGCAGATCGCGAACGTGCCCGCCAACAGCCAGAAGGGCCCGGTACGGGCGGCTCGGAACAACACCCTCAGCGCCCGTCGGGCAGCACCGGGCACGGGATCGGGCTTGGGGGTGAAGCCCTCCGCGCCATAGGCGGTGGTGCCCACGTCGGCGGGGTGGTCCCGCAGCAACAGCCAGACGAGGGGAACGACGGCGAGGGCGGACAGGGCGACGGTGATGGCTGCCGGGCGCCAGCCGTGCTCCTGCACCAACCAGGACAGCAGGGGCAGGAAGACCAGTTGGCCGGAGGCGCCGGCCGCGGTGAGGATGCCCGTGACCAGACCGCGTCGCCGGACGAACCACCGGTTGGTGACGGTCGCGGCGAATGCCAACGCCATGGAGCCGCTGCCGAGACCGACGAGCACGCCCCAGTACAGGACCAGTTGCCAGGCGGTGGTCATCACCACGGTCAGGCCCGACCCGAGGGCGATCACCGCGAGGGCGACGGCGACGACCCGGCGGATTCCGAAGCGGTCCATCAGTGCCGCGGCGAAGGGTGCGGTCAGCCCGTAGAGCGCGAGGTTGACCGAGACGGCGAAGCCGATGGTGCCACGGGACCAGTCGAACTCCCTGTGCAGCGGGTCGATCAACAGCCCGGGCAGCGAGGCGAACGCGGCGGCGCCGATGATCGTGACGAAGGCGACGGCCGCCACGGACCAGGCGCGGTGGATGCGAGGGGAGCTGAGCAGGGGTGCGGTCACACCGTTCAGGATCCGTTCGACGGTGCGCCCCAGCGAGTGGCCCGAAGGACAGGCTTCGCTAGGATCGGGCCACCGTCGAGGACCACCGGCTGTCCTCAACCGACCGTTCCGGGCAGGCCCGGGGCATGGGTCCGAAGCGCCCGACCGGGCCTACGGCGCTGAAGGAGGGTCCTTGTCCGGCACACGACACCGCGTGGTGGTCCTCGCGCTCCCCCTGACGATCCCGTTCGAACTGAGCATCCCGCACCGGATCTTCGGCCGGGCGTTCTCACCCGCGGGGGAACCGCTCTACGAGGTCGTCACCTGTACCCCGACCCCCGGCCTGCTCTCCACCCAGGCGGACTTCCAACTCCATGTGCCGTACGGGCTCGACGCGTTGGAGAGCGCCGACACGGTGATCATCCCGGCCAGTTATGAACCGGCCTCGCTCTTCGAGGACGGACGGCTACCGGACGACTTCGCCGAGATCTTCACCCGCATACGCCCGGGCACCCGCATCGCTTCGATCTGTACCGGCAGCTTCTTCCTCGCCGCGGCCGGCCTGCTCGACGGCAGACCCGCCACCACCCACTGGGCCTGGACGGAGCGCTTCCAGCGACTGTTCCCGGCCGTCTCCGTGGACGCGGACGTGCTGTACGTGGACGACGGGGACGTGTTGACCTCCGCCGGTGTGGCGGCCGGCATCGACCTGTGCATCCATCTCGTCCGCCGTGACCACGGCGCGGCCGTCGCCAATGACACGGCCCGTAAGAGCGTCGTACCGCCACACCGCGACGGCGGCCAGGCCCAGTACATCCTGCGGCCGGTCCCCGAGGCCCAGTCGGCGAGCACCGCCGCCGCACGGGAGTGGGCGTTGCGGCACCTCGGTGAGTCGCTCCAACTGCGGGACCTGGCCGAACGCGAGTCGACGAGCGTCCGCTCCTTCACCCGACGGTTCCGTGCGGAGATGGGGGTGAGCCCGGGGCAGTGGCTCACCCAGCAGCGGGTGGAGCGGGCCCGCCAACTCCTGGAGGCCACCGACCGTTCGATGGACCTGGTGGCCCGGGAGTGCGGTTTCGGTACGGCGCAGTCACTGCGGCAGCACTTCCAAGCCGCACTGGGCGTGGCCCCGACGGTCTACCGCCGCACCTTTCGGAGCAACGGGAGCCACTGCTAGGTCGTGTCTTGGCCGCGTTCGTCGGTGCGCACCGAGCGGCCCCCGGCGCGAGAACAGCCGGGATGGGCCGCCGCCTCCTGCCTTCCAGAAGCTCCGCATCCGTCCGGAGTTCCGCATCGGCTTCGACCGATGCGGAACGCACGGACGCGGCGGCGTCAGCGCCGGGCTGTGGCGAGTCGTCGGGCGACCACGCGCCCGTAGGCGACCTCGGGCACCCCACGATCTACCTCGCACCAGATCGACTTGCCCGAGCCCTCCGGCTTCCAGCCCCATCGATCGGCGAGTCCGTCCACCAGTTCCAGTCCCCGCCCATTGGTGTCATCGCCGTCGGCGTGGCGCTGACGGGGCGGTCTGGCGCAGTTGTCGGCCACCTCGACCCGAACGGTTCCGGCCTCGGCCACCCCCGCCCCGAAGAGCATCCGGAGGACGGCCGGACAACCCGTGTGGACCACGGCGTTGGTGACCAGCTCCGAAATCAACAGGATCAAGGTGTCGGCCAGTGGCTCATCGGCCCCTATCCCGGAGCCGACGAGCCGTGACCTGGCCCATCTCCGAGCACGTCCCACCTCCGCGGGATCGGGTCCGACCTCCAACTGAACCTGGAGCACCTGCACCGCTCACACCATCCGAACCGGCGGACACATCGCCTCGCGCCTCGACTGGGTCATCGACCTCGACCAGGTCACTGAACGTGACTCCCTTGCGAGACAGCATGGTTGACGTACAGTCACCGCAACAAGCGCTTCGGGCATATTCCAGCGTGAAGGATTACCCGTGCCGCATGCTGTGCGACGCGCGCTGCGGGGAGTCGAACAGACGCTCGCGGCCTTGTGGGCCAGGGGAATCATTCCGACTCGCATCTCACGGAGCGTACCGGAGGCGAGCCCTCCCCATGGGCAGTGACGGCAGACCGAAGGACACAACCCGATATCAACGCTGCGTCACCCCAGCAACGGTGGAACCCCTCTCCCCACCCTTCTCGTGTGCAACCGGTCACCGGTACCGGCACCGGGGGTCGCGTCGATCGGCGGACTCGCTCCGCCCGGAACCGGCGGGGTTCCGGGCCTGGCAGAGCCGTGGCCCGCCCGTCCAACCGGCGCGCCGCAACAGTGTCGCCAGGACGGAACGACCGCTTCCGAAGACGTGGACGAGGTTTGCTCCACGGGGTGTCGACGCCGGCGACGAAGGCGCCGAATTCCGTCGTACGAGCCCTCGCAGGACATGCGCTTGACGTCCCGGACCTCATGGCAGACCACCCAAATCGCCCAAACCCCTGGGCGTGGCGCCACTGATCCGCGAGACGCGCGCGCTCCATGGAACTCCCGTACAACACTCCTTGGGGTGAGGAGCAGGGCGCGCGTTCGGACGGAATGGCGTTGAGGAGAAGATCTCGTGGAACCCCTCGGGGACTCTCAAGGAGGGGCGTCCTACGGCGACGCATCGATTCCCCGCACCGGCCCAGTTGGTCTGAGCCGGTGCGGCCGAAGCCCCCAGGTGTCTCCCTGAGGGCGGGAAACCTCAGGTCAGGGCTGCTCAGGGGTCACGTAGTACCCAGCGAAGGCGGACAGGATCTCCTCTTCGGTGATCCGGCCGTCGTCGTCGGCGTCCAACCCGCGCGCCACCTCCCCCGCGAGGGAGGCGTCCACACCCAGTACCGTGAGCACCCGCTCGGCCGCCGACCGCGTCACGCCGCCACCGTCCTCGTCGGCGACCGCGACCACCGCGTGGAGGAAGGGACGGGCGATCTCGGTGAACCGCTGCGGATTGTCCCGCAGTCGCTTCACCGCGCCCGTGATGAACTCCTGTCGGCTCACGCGCTGGTCGCCGTCCACGTCGGCGATCCCCGCCATGCCCTGCCAGAAGGCTTCCGCGCCGTTGTAGAGGGCCTGACCCTTGTCTGAGCGTGCGGTCGTGGAGAACTCGGCGAGCAGCCTGGCGGCTGCCCCGCTGAAGTCCTCGCGGTCGATAAAGCCGTTGCCGTCCTGATCGAAGGCGGCGAAACGAGACGCGATCTTGCGCTCGTACTCTGCGCTGTCCATGCGGGGAGAGTACGGCCCCGAAACCCTGAAGGGTGCAAGTACCCGTCAAATTAACCGGAGCTCATCTGCGACCTGCTACTTTGCGCCGCTCGACGCCCGACTCAGGCGGAGAGTGGCTCCGTTTCGCCGTCGTCTGCGGGGCCGGCCGAATGTGCCTTGCTCCGGGACGCCACGGCGACGGGAAGCGTCGTCGGTCCCTTCGTCGGAGCGGTCGCAGCGAGCGCCGACTCATGGACGTCGAAGAGTCGACGCACGCCGAGCGCACCCAGCACCCGGTTCACGTGCGCGGGTTCGGTCGAGCCCACCGGCCCACGAGCGGGCAGCACCAGCCGCAGCCGCCCGCCACAGGAGTGCAGCAGCCGTCGGGCGGCGATCAGCACGCCCACCCCGCTGGAATCGCAGAACACCACTTCCGACAGGTCCAGCACCACGTTCCGACGCCCTGCCGCCACCGCCTCGTGCACCTGCTGACGTACCCGGGGCGAGGACACAAGGTCCAACTCGCCCCTGATGCGCAGTACGTTCCATGCGCCCCGCCGGGTCTCGTCCACCTTCAGCGTCACTGCCTGAAACCTCCGCTTGCGCCCTGGTGCCCCTGTCGAACCCGATCCGGACCGTGCCTCACGACCAACGAGCGAACTCGTTTGCGATTCGCAGCAGGGGAAACCTGATGCGGAACCGAGAACGGAATTCGCGCTTCTGGCCCGCCTTCCCTGTCAGCCAGGCATGAAACCCCGTACCGGTGGCAGGTTTAGAGCAGGACCGGAGGCTCACTACCATCTCCGTCTCCCCTTGGGGGCGCACTTAGTGCAAAGAGGCGTGCGTCCTGGACGGCCGCATTACATTCGAAAGGGGGCGACACCGGCCGCAGACATCCGGCGGCGCTTGCCCGTTGACGCTGACCGGCACAGGAGCAGACCGCAGGGAAGGCTTTGGGGGCCGCATGGCAAAGGACACACCACTGCGCTGGGACCGCAAGATGCAGCAGCGGTTGGCCCGGGGTGAGGCCGCGGCGTTGGGCGAGCTGTACGACAAGTTCGCTTCGCTGGTGCATATGTTGGCCCACCGCGTGCTCGACGACGAGGACGCGGCAGACCTGGTGACCCGCGAAGTCTTCGGCTACATCTGGGAGAACCCGGACGCGTACGACCCGAAACAGGGCTCGCTGCGCTCCTGGGTGGCCAAACTCACCAACAGCCAGGCCCTGCACCGACTGCGTCAGAGTGAGGCACGGGCCATAGCGACCGGCGAGAGTTCCGTGGACGAACTGGAGCAGAAGGTGCGCAAGGCAGCAGCAGCCGCCCGCGCGGACTACATCGTCACCTCGATGCCGGCGCCCCTGCGGGCCGCGCTCGAACTGGCCTACTTCCAGCGCCGGGACTACCGCCAGACCGCCGCCGACCTCGGGGTGACCGAGGACGAGGCCCGGCGTCGACTGCGTCTCGGTCTCCAACTGCTGTCGACGGCGCACACCCGCCCGTTGGAGGGTTCTTCCCCGCCCGGCTACGGGCGGTCACTGTGAACGGGCCGATCGGCAGCGGACCCGGGGAACCCGGTTCTCCCGGTGACCGGGAGGGGATACGGAACGTCCCCCGCATCCCGGCGCCCCGAGCGGCCGCGGACGACCTCGATCCATTGCCCCGGCATCCCCATCCGCCGCCCCCGGCCCCGGCTCACGGACAGCGTCCCCGCGCCGAACGGTCCACTGCGGACGAAGCGATACACGGCCCCGAAGAACACGCCCCGCCCGAGCCCGAGAGCCCCGACCAGCCCGCAGCCCCCGAACCAGCCGATCGCCCAGCGCAGCCGGACCGCCCCGGGACGCCGGAACACACCGACCGAGCCACCACCCCGCCCGAGGCCGATATGTCCCCTGAATCCGGCAGCGGCGCCGGGACCCCGTCCCACAGCGTCCTGAAGTCCCTCCTCGGCGCCTGGGCACTGGCGGCCTGTTCCGCCGATGAGACCGAGGCCGTGGAGATCCACCTCGGCGAGTGCGCCCCGTGCGCCGATGAAGCCCTGCGGCTGAGGGACGCCGTGGGCCTGCTGCATCCGGGCCGTGACCTCGATCTCGACCCGCTGCTGAGGTTCCGGGTACTGGAGAACTGCCTGGGCCGGCGCCCCGCCCGCATCCCCGTACCGGAGTGGGCAACCCCCTACGACGCCGAGACGGCCCGCCTCGACGCCCTGCTGCGGGACTTCGGGGAATCCGAGTGGAACGCACCGGTACAGCTCAAGTGGTTCGACGGCACCCAACGCGCCCACCGCTCGACCACCGTGGCCGGGGTCATCGGCCACCTCCTGACGGTCGACGGCCTGGTGGCGGGCGCACTTGGGCTCGACGATCCGCTCGGTCGGGACGCTCCCGCCTCGCCGACCCGTCGCACCGAACAGTTCTGGCGGAACGAGGCCCGCCAGACCACGGACGACGTGCACTCTCCGTGCCGGGACCAGAGCCACACCCTGGTGCGTACGGTGTCGTTCGCCGGTCGGGGCGTCGCCGAACTCTCCGTCTCGTACGGAGAGTTCTCGCTCCCCCTG
>NZ_JBEXVD010000011.1:184802-218401 GCF_040638655.1 Streptomyces sp. NPDC005963
GCGGGACCAGAGCCACACCCTGGTGCGTACGGTGTCGTTCGCCGGTCGGGGCGTCGCCGAACTCTCCGTCTCGTACGGAGAGTTCTCGCTCCCCCTGCGGGACTCCCTGCTGGACCGCGCCTTCGAGTGTTGGCTGCACGCGGACGACATCGCGAGCGCGGTGGACTACCCGTACGACGCACCCCGCGGGTCCCACCTCAACCGGATGATCGACCTGGCCGCGCGGCTGCTGCCCGCGACGCTGGCGGCACGTCGTCGACAGGGTCTGGCCTCGCCGCCGAAGCAGTTGGTCGCGGCGGGCGCGCCGGGTCGCTCGCTGCGGTTGGAGGTGGAGGGCGCAGGCGGTGGCAACTGGTACATCGCGCTCGACTCACCGGCCGCGCTGGGTTCACCCGACCACGCAGTGGCGCAAGTCGCCTTGGAGGGCGTCGAGTTCTGCAAGCTGGTCGCGGGCCATGTGTCCCCGCGGGAGGCGGCGGCCGGACAGGACGGCGACCGCGAGGCGATCAGCGAAGTGCTGCTCGCCGCGGCGTCCCTGGGGCGCCTGTAGCTCCGACCGCTGCCCTTCCTTTCGCGAGCCGATCGCGAGCTGTTTCGAGAGCCGCTGTCAGTGCCGTGGGTCATGCTCGGTGCCATGGACGAGACGACTTTCTGGCAGCTCATCGACACATGCAGCCCACCGGACCCCGATCCCGAGGCCGATCTGCTCGCCCCCGCGCTGACGGCCCGACTGCTGACCGGCCCGGTCGAGGACGTCATCGGCTTCGCCGAGCAGTTGTCCCGGGTGCTGTACCTGCTGGACACCGAAGAGCACTGCGGCGACGACCTGTCGGGCGACGCCTTCCTCTACACGCGTGCGGCCGTCGTCGCCGCGGGCCGGCGGACGTACGAAGAGGTGCTGCGCGAGCCCGCCAGGTTTCGCCCGTTCGCCGAGGAGCTGATCTGGGCCGAGTCCCTGCTGTACGTCCCGGACGAGGCGTACCGTGAGCTCACGGGCAAGGAGTGGGACCGCGCCACCCGCTACAGCTACGAGTCCTTCTCAAACTCCGACGGCTGGCCCGCCCGCTAGGGAGTCCGTACGGAGGGCGGGTCCAGCAGTGGCCGAGCACGGCGATCGGCCTCAGGCGAAGACCACCGTACGGCGGCCGTTGAGCAGGATGCGGTGCTCGGCGTGCCACTTCACCGCCCGGGCGAGTGCCTGGCACTCCACGTCCCGGCCGACCGCCACCAACTGCTCGGGGGTCACCCCGTGCCCCACCCGCTCGACCTCCTGCTCGATGATCGGGCCCTCATCGAGGTCCGCGGTCACGTAGTGGGCCGTGGCACCGATCAGCTTCACCCCGCGCTCGTGCGCCTGGTGGTAGGGCTTCGCGCCCTTGAAGCTCGGGAGGAAGGAGTGGTGGATGTTGATGATCCGGCCGCTGAGCTGCTTGCACAGGTCGTCCGAGAGCACCTGCATATAGCGGGCGAGCACCACCAGCTCGACGTTCTCCTCCTCCACCAGCTCCAGGAGGCGCGCCTCGGCGTCCGCCTTGTTCTCCTTGGTCACCGGAATGTGGTGGAAGGGGATGCCGTAGGACCCGACCAGTTCGGCGAAGTCGAGGTGGTTGGACACTACCGCCGCGATCTCCACCGGCAGTGCGCCGATCCGGGAGCGGAAGAGCAGGTCGTTGAGGCAGTGGCCGAACTTGCTGACCATGATGACGATCCGCATCGGCTCGTCGGCGAGGTGGATCTGCCAGTCCATCTGGAAGGAGTCGCCGACGGCCGCGAAGCTGGCGCGCAGCTTCTCCACGGTCACGGGGGCTTCGGCGGAGAAGTGGACCCGCATGAAGAACAGACCCGTGTCCCGGTCACCGAACTGCTGGCTGTCCTCGATGTTGCAGCCGGTGATGAAGAGATAGCTCGACACGGCGTGCACAATGCCCTTTTTGTCCGGGCAAGAGAGCGTCAGGACGTACTGGTCGGTCATCCTCGTAGGGTGCCACACCTGCGGACCCTCACCCGATTCCGTCCGTTACGCGGAACGAGTCATGATCCGCAGCACGTCCAGCGACCGCGGCGGCACGTCCGGCTCGTCGCCATCGTTGGCGGACAGTTGCAGATGGGCTTCCCGACAGGCGTTCACCGCTTCCGGCCAGCCCTGGTGCGCCATATAAGCGGACACATGGGCATCCGCACCCACCTGGTGCATCACGCGCAGCACCCGCAACACGGCGGCGTCGACCAGGGCGGCCTCGTTCGCATCGCGGAAGATCGTCCCGATGTACTTGTCGGCGGACCAGTTGTCGAGCCAGGTGTCCTCGACCAGCCGGTAGACGGCATCGGTCACATCGCCGTATCCCTCACGGCCTATCAGCCAGGTCTCCTGGTGGAAGACGGGGTCCGAGAGCATGTGCAGCGCGGAGCGCACGTTGGCGCGCCAGCGCCACCAGGGCATGTCGTTGGGCGGCATACCGCCCATGGTGGAGGAACGACGGGCGCGACGGGAAGAGGAGACGGAACCTTGCTGCACGTGTTCGATCGTACGGTCCCTGCGTCACGGACGCGCACAGGCCCTCCCCCGCCCTTCATACGACCGTCATCCGTCGTTGCCCCGCGCACCGCGCGCCGTTCCCCGGGCGCCGGAAATCTGAACGCCCATGACTCCTTGGCGATCCGTCCCCTCCCTGCGAACCCGACGGCCCCGACTGCCGGTCGCGACCCCGGCAGGAAACAGGCGGGGGACCAGGCGGGGGACCCTTGCCGCCGCGCTGGTCGCGACCCTGGCCATGGTGGCGACCGGGTGCGGAGCCATCCCCGGCATCGGAGGCGACTCCCGAACGACCGTCACCGTGATGACCTTCGCCCCCGAGGGCACCGAGGCCACCAACATGCCCGGAATGCCCGCCATGGCAACGGCGTACGCGCGCTGGGTCAATGCGCGGGGCGGCATCGACGGACACACCCTGCGGGTCATCACGTGCAACGAGCACAACACCAGGCAAGGGGCCACCGACTGCGCCAGACGGGCGGTCGATGAGGGCGCGGTCGCCGTCGTCGGCTCCTACAGCCAGCACGCCCGCTCCTTCCTCCCCCCGCTACAGTCGGCCGGCATTCCGTTCATCGGCGGATACGGGATCTCGCACGAGGAGTTGAGCAGTTACCTCTCGTACCCGATCAACGGCGGCCAGATCTCCCTGCTGGCCGGGCACGGCGTCCAACTCGCGGACGTCTGCGGACGCGTCGCGCTGGTACGGCCCGACTCACTCGCGGGTGAGTCGCTGCCCTCCCTGCTGGACGCAGGACTCGCGCAGTCGGGCCGGGAGCCCGTGGCCGTCCTCGCACCCGAGGACGCGACCGACTACACGCGGTACGCCCAGCAGGCGCGTGCCCATGCGCGTGCCGGCGACGGGGAACGCCCGGGCTGCGTCACCACCGTGCTCGGGGAGCGGACCGAAACTTTCTTCGACGCCTTCCGGAGGCTGCCCGGCGAGCGGGACGGGGTCCGGGTCTCGTCGGTCCTCGGCAGCGTCGACCAGCCGCTCATCGACCGTACGGGCGGACCTTCGGGTATCTTCGAAGGCGCCTTCCTCACCGGCTGGTACCCGCCCGCAGGCGATGTGCGCTGGGCCGGGCTGCGCCGGGTGATCGAGGACCACGCCTTCGACGACGACCGTATCGATCCGGCCGACCCGGGCGTCCAGACCACCTGGATCGCCTACACCGTGCTGACGGCGGTGATCGAGGCGCTCGACGGGGACGAGATCACCCCGGCCGCGATCTCCCTGGCGCTCGATCGCGGGCTCGTGGTGCCCACCGGCGGACTCACCCCGCCGCTGCGCTGGCTCCACGAGGACACCCTGGGAGATCGCGGCTTCTCTCGGATCGTCAACCGGAGCGTCACCTTCCAAGTGGTACGGAAGGGGCGACTGGTGGCCCAGCGAACCGACTTCGTGGATGTGAGCGCCACACTGCGGGCGACCCGACGCACCTGATGGGACAGCGTCGCTGCGCACCGGGCGAGGGCACCAGGACCAGGACCAGGACCAGTGCAGCGCGAAGAGTCTCCGCGCCACCTAAAGCTGGTCGCTCCGGCGCTCGGTCAGGTCGTAGCGGGCCGCGATGGGGTTCCACAGTCCGGCGGCCTCCTGCTTGGCCTTCGTCGCCTCGCCGCTGGCGCGATTGCCCTGGGAAGCCCTCTTGCTGGTGCGCGCCTTGCCGTCCCGGCACCACTTCTTGCTCTTGACCTGCTTGGCCCAGACGGCGTAGTGGTCATCCGCGGCTGCGGACGCCTTCCATGCGTCGGTGAGCGACTCGGCCAGTTCCTCGTGCTCGGGCAGCCGGTCGATCTCCAGCTTCTCCAGCCGGTCCACCAGACCGCGGCGCTGGTCGGCCGCGCCACGCAGATCCCGGGACGCCTGGTCGAGGTCCTCGCACTCCTTGATGTTCGCGACCGACCGGATCACCACGGCACGGCTGTCGTTGCTGTCGGCGAGCAACCGGTCCAGCGCCCGCGCCTGCTGCTCGACGGGGTCGGCCTCGGCGGCCTTCGGCGAGTTGGCGGTGCTCGGTGTGGACGGAGCCGCGGCAACGTTCTTTCCGGGGGCCACATCGGCCGGCCCCTCGTCCTCGCCGCCGAACACCAGGGCGCTCACGCCGAGACCGAGCACCGCACACCCGACGACGACGGCGACGCCGACCATCGGCAGCGGGAACGAGGAGCGACGGCGTGGGCCGGTCCCGCCCTGTCGGCGACGACTCCGGGGCGGGCCGGGCGGCTGCGGGTGCGAGCCCGCGGCGTGGCCGGGCCCGGGTGGCGTCGGGTCCTGGCCGGCACCGGCACGGAAGAGGTTGTCGAACTCGGCGGGCGGCGGACGGTCTCCGGGTGCGCCGGGGCGAATGCCGTAGGGAGCGCTGGTCGGAGCGTCCGGTACGGGCTGCCCGTACGCCCCGGCGGGCCGCCGGTGCCCTGAATGCGCCGGCCTCTCGGGCGGCAGCGCGCCCGGTGCGACCGGCGGGAGGTAGGCGGTCGCATCCCCGGCACCGGGAACACCCACACCACCCGGCACAGCACCACCCGACGGCACAGCGCCACCCGAGGACACAGGCGGAATCACCTGCGTCGCATCCATCCCACCCGCCGATCCGGGCGGCACCGGCGGGAGGTAGGCGGTCGCGTCCCCGGCACCGGGAACACCCACACCACCCGGCACAGCACCACCCGACGGCACAGCGCCACCCGAGGACACAGGCGGAATCACCTGCGTCGCATCCATCCCACCCGCCGGCCCGGGCGGCACCGGCGCGATGAACTGCGTGGCGTCAAAGGCTCCGGGAGGTCCGGGCGTCATCGACTGCTGCGGCGCTTGGCCGTGCCCTTGACCGTGCCCTGGACCGTACGAAGGCGGCACCACCTCGTCCGGCAACGGCAGGGACGCGCCGGCGGAGGCGTCGGCACCCGGTGTTCCGTAGGGGGACCCGTCGGGCGGGCCGTATCCGGCCTGCTGCGGGTAGGGGTGCGGCAACTCGGCCGAGGCGTAGGGCATTTGTGCGGACGGATCGGTCACCGACTGCTGCGCCCCCCAGGGTTCGCCCCACGGCTGCCCACCCGCGGGTGCCGTGTGGTCGGCCGGGTCCCCCGGCACCCAGGGGCCGGAGCCGTCGGCGGGCAGTACGACGCCTTCCCGGGCGGGCCGGGCATCGGGATGCCGCTCGTCACCCTGTCCGCTGTGTGTCACCAGGACTCCTACGTATCGGCCTACGGAACCGTCGGGTCACGCTACCGGGTGCCCTCCGTCGCCCTGCGCACACATGTGCGGGGGCCTGGCAACGACCCTGTACACATGGCCAAAGGGCCGACGATCTGTGACCGCAGTCACAGGCCGAGGGCCCCGGGGGCCACCCTCCGGACCCGCCAAGCGACCCGCCACGAGGGCAGCCCAAAGCCTGCCCCGAAGCAGGCTGAAGGCCGCCGGGAACCCCCCGTTCACCTCGGAAGGTGAGCAACGTTCGGCCCCCGACGGCATCGATGGTGGCGGACTCAGGCGCCCCTCACGCGGCCTGCATCTCGACGCGCGCCCCGAACTCCCGGACCGCCGGCTCCTCCCCGTACGGCTCCAACCGCAACTGGAGGTCCTCCAGGTACTCCGCGCCACGGCTGGACCGCAACTGCCCCAGCAACTCCACCGCGCGCGTCCCCGTGTGGCACGCCTGCTCCACCTCGCGCTGCTGCACCTGGGCGGTGGCCAGCAGGACCAGACCGATCGCCCGCCGCCGCGCCCGGGACTCCGGATGGCCCTCCACGGACTGGGTGGCGTGGTGCGCGGCTGCTTCCGGCTGCCCCAGATCCCGGTAGCAGTGGGCGAGTTCGTCCGCGAGGTACGCCTGGTCGAAGTGGGTGATCCAGCCGGGGTCGTCCCCGCCCTCCGCTTCGGCCCGCTCCAGCGCCGCCATCGCCTTGCCGACCACGGTGTGACAGGTGTGGGCGTCCCCCAGCAGGGCGTGCCCGCGCGCCTCCGCGGCGAAGAACATGGCTTCGGCCCGTGGAGTGATCCGACCGCGCGCCCCTTCCTGTGCGGCGCGCGCCAGTTGGGCGATCTCCCGCGGATTGCCCAACTGCGCCGCGAGATGGCTCATCGACGCGGCCAGGACGTATCCGCCGTAACCGCGGTCACCCGCGGCCTGCGCCAGCCGGAGCGCCTGGATGTAGTAGCGCTGGGCGAGTCCCGGCTGTCCGGTGTCCACCGCCATATAGCCGGCCAGTTCCGTGAGTCGGGCCACCGCGGCGAACAGGTCACGGCCGATCGCATCCCGATAGGAACCCGAAAGCAGCCCGGACACCACGGAGTTGAGGTAGTGCACCACGACCGGTCGGACATGTCCGCTGCCGAAGCGGTGGTCGAGTTCGGTCAGGGCGCGGGTCATCGCCCGTACCGCCTCGACGTCCGAAGCGCCGACGCGCGCTCCCGCGGTGCGCGCCACCTGACCGTCAGCGCCGGTGATCAGCCAGTCCCGACTGGGCTCCACCAGTGCCGAGGCGGCCACCGTCGCCCCGGAGAGGAAGTCGCGGCGGCCCACGTCACTGCGCCACAACTCGCATACCTGCTCGATCGCGCCGAGGACGGTCGGCGAGAACTGGAGGCCCACCCCCGATGCGAGGTTCTTCCCGTTGGCCATGCCGATCTCGTCGATGGTGACCGTACGGCCCAGTTTCCGGCCGAGCGCCTCGGCGATGACGCCGGGAGCCCGTCCGCGCGGCTGCTGTCCCCGCAGCCAACGGGCCACCGACGTCTTGTCGTAGCGCAGGTCGAGCCCGCGTTCCGCGCCGACCATGTTGACGCGACGTGCGAGTCCCGCGTTGGAACATCCGGCTTCCTGAATGAGCGCCTGCAGCCGTTCGTTCGGCTGTCGGGCGACAAGAGACCTGGCTGCCATTGGTAACCCCCTGAGGCCACGATCCACGCAGGGATCACTGCCCGGCTGATTTACGGAGAATGCAGACTTCCGCGGCTTGGTCTGTTTTTTCCAGAAGTCCCGGCGGATTTCCGGATCACGCCGACTATGCTTCTGGCGCGGGCAGAGACGGCGTGTCGCCCCCCTATGTATCAGTGGGTACCCGCCCCCGTGGCCGGTCCGCACGCGCGCCCCCGTCCGTGCATCCATGCGCCCCATATGCGGGATCATGACCATGGGCGGCCCGTAGGACGCCCGTAACCCTAGGTGACAGCGGAAGTTGAGTGGTGCGTGGAAGAGACCATGGGAGTTGCAGAGGCCGCACAGATCCCCCAGCAGAGAGGTGAGCAGCTGCTGGATCATGCCGTGCGGTACGCGGAGGAACGGCACTGGGACGTTTTCCCCGGTACCTGGCTGGAGTCGGACGACGGCAGGGTGCGCTGCTCCTGCGAACAGTCCGACTGCGCTGCGCCCGGTGCGCACGCCACCGGCTCGGACTGGGCGAACCAGGCCACCGGAAGCGCCACCGCCGCGCGCCGCATGTGGGGCAAACACCCCAAGGCCTCGATCCTGCTCCCCACCGGCCGCACCTTCGACGCGCTCGACCTCCCCGAGTCTGCGGGCTTCTTGGCGCTCGCCAGGCTGGAGCGGATGGACCTTCCGCTCGGCCCGGTGACCTGCACCCCTGATCGACGAATGCTGTTCTTCGTCCTCCCGGGCGGCGCACAGAAGGTGCCGGACCTGGTCCGTGGCCTCGGCTGGGCGCCGAGCTCGATCGATCTGGTCGGCCGGGGCGAGGGGCACTACATCGCGGCTCCGCCGACGCGGGTGGGCGCGCAGGGCGCGGTGCAGTGGGCGCGGCGGCCGACGCCAGCGAACCGCTGGCTGCCGGATGCGGAAGAGCTGATCAGTCCACTGGCGTACGCCTGTGGCCGGGAGGCGGTGGCGGCTCGCGCCCGTGGGCTTTAGCTCACCCTTACATAAGGTGGACCCGTACGGACGCGAACACGTGGACGACACGTAGAACACAACGGGAACACCGAAAGGCGGGGGGCACCATGCCGGATGACCGGGCGATGGGAGCCGCGGAGGCGGACGGAGCACACACGGCACCGTCCGCTGTTCGCGTCGAGGGCCTGTGGAAGAGGTTCGGCGAGCAGATCGCCGTATCCGGCATCGACCTGACACTCCCCGCCGGCAAGTTCATCGGCTTGGTCGGGCCCAACGGCGCCGGCAAGACGACCACGTTGTCGATGGTCACCGGACTGCTGCGGCCCGATCAGGGGCGCGTCGAAGTCGCCGGGCACGATGTGTGGCGCGACCCCATCTCCGTCAAGTCCCGCATCGGCGTCCTGCCGGAGGGGCTGCGACTCTTCGAGCGCCTGTCGGGCCGGGAGCTGCTGGCCTACGGCGGACGGCTGCGCGGGCTGCCGGGCGACGAGGTGGACAAGCGCGCCACCCAACTCCTCGACGTGCTCGACCTCGCCGGCGCCCAGCACAAACTGGTCGTCGACTACTCGACCGGCATGCGCAAGAAGATCGGTCTGGCTTCGGCCCTGCTGCACAACCCCGAAGTGCTCTTCCTCGACGAGCCGTTCGAGGGGGTCGACCCCGTGTCTGCCCAGACGATCCGCGGGGTGCTGGAGCGGTACACGGCCTCCGGGGCGACCGTCGTCTTCTCCAGCCATGTGATGGAGCTCGTCGAGTCGCTCTGCGACTGGGTCGCGGTCATGGCCGCAGGACGCATCCGCGCACAGGGCCCGCTCGCCGAGGTCCGCGGCGACGCCCCGAGCCTCCAGCACGCGTTCCTGGAACTCGTGGGGGCGAGCGGACGGGACACGGGGGACTCCCTGGACTGGCTCGGCGGGGGCGGTGCCCGGTGACCGCCGCAGAGAGCCGCTCGACGCCCGTGGGCCATACGGACGCGGTGACGCCCGCCGGCGGTCTCCGGGGCGCCGAACTGGGCGGCCGACAGTTGGCCGGCGTCTTCGTCCGACTCAAACTCTCGCTGCTGCGCAACGGGCTGCGACAGTCATCGGCGCGCACCGCCGTCTTCGTCGTGTCGCTGATCTTCGCCCTGTTGATCGCAGCCGGCCAACTGCTTGGCCTGGTACTGCTGCGGGGCCATACGGACGCCATGACGGTGGCCGTGCTCCTCACGGCGATCCTGGCCCTCGGCTGGGCGGTGCTTCCGCTGTTCTTCCCCAGCGGTGACGAGACCCTGGACCCGACCCGGCTGGTGATGCTGCCGCTGCGTCCGCGCCCGCTGGTGTTCGCGCTGCTCGCCGCCTCCCTGGTGGGCATCGGCCCGCTGTTCTCGCTCTGTCTGGTCCTCGGCGCGGCGCTGGCGCTCGCCCACGGCGCGTTCGCCACCGTGGTCTCGGTGGCCGCCGTGCCGTTGACGCTCCTGGTGTGCGTGGCCCTGGCGCGGGCGGTGGCGGCCGGCAACATCCGGCTGCTGACCTCGCGTAAGGGCCGCGATCTGGCGGTGCTCAGCGGTCTGGTGATCGCGGTCGGCATCCAGGTGGTGAACTTCGGCGCCCAGCAGCTCAGTCGCTCCGGTGGGGTCTCCGCCCTGGAACCGGTGGCCGAGGTCGTACGGTGGCTGCCGCCCGCGTCCGCGATCGGCGCGATCGAATCCGCGAGCAACGGCTCCTACGGCGTCGCCCTCGCCCAACTGGCCCTGACCACGCTCGCCCTCCAGGCCCTGCTCTGGTCCTGGGCACGGAGCCTGACGGCTCTGATGACCACGCCCGACGGCTCCACCCTGGCCGCGTCCTCGGCCCCGACGCGCGAGGGCTCCGCGACGGGGATGCACCGCCTGCTGCCCGAAGGTCGTACCGGCGCGACGATGCAGCGCAGCCTGCGCTACATGTGGCGCGACCCCAAGACCAAGGCCGCCTGGGTGTCGGGCCTGGCCATCGGGCTGCTTGTGCCCCTGTTCAACGTGGTGCAGGGCCTCGGGTCGATCTACTTCTCCTGTTTCGCGGCCGGGATGCTGGGCGTCCAGATGTACAACCAGTTCGGTCAGGACACCTCGGCCTTCTGGATGGTCGCGCAGACCATCTCCACCACCCGTGACGCCTACGAGGAACTGCGGGCCAGGGCACTGGCGCTGCTCGTGGTCACGCTCCCGTACACGGTCGCGGTCACCGTGATCGTGGCCGTGGTCCTCGGAGACTGGAAGACGCTGCCGTCGGCGCTGGGACTCTCGCTCGCCATCCTGGGCGCGATGCTGGCGACCGGCGCGTTGGCGTCGGCCCGCTTCCCCTACTCGATCCCGCAGGACAGCGCCTACAAGAACGCCGCGCCCGGGCAGGGTGGCATCGCATGGATGTCGATCCTCGGCGGAATGCTGATCGCGACCCTGCTCTGTGCTCCGGTGATCGCGGCGACGATCTGGCTGCACGCGACGGACGGCCACGAGAACCTGTGGCTCCTGCTGCCGTTCGGCGCGGCCTACGGGCTGCTGCTCGGTTGGGCCGGGGTCCGGCTGGCCGCGCCCTGGACGGCGAGCCGGCTGCCGGAGATCCTGACGGCCGTCAGCAAGGGGTAGCTCCACTCGTACAAGGGGCCGCCGGTCGACCAACTGCTCGACCGGCGGCCCCTTTTCGTATGTGCGGTCGACGACGGCAGCGACGGTTTCACGTCGAAGGGGAAGGGCCGCGCCCTCGCACCTCAGTGCTGTTCGCCGGCCGGTGGGGGCTCGACGGTGTGAAGCCCCAAGGAAGGAAGTCCCGTTCACACGGGGGCGCCCGACGGTCGGCGCCACCCGACAGTCCCCACCGTGAGCCGTGTCGACGGCCATACGGGCGATCCCGCCGAGCGGGGTACGGCTGGAAACGGGTGATCGGTCGCCGACGCATCCGACCTTCACCGTCCGCGTACGCAAGACTCCCGAGCGCAACCACCCGCAGTCGTGAAGGAGCTCCCTCCATGCGTCGTACGCACAGCGTGCTCGCCGTCGCCACCGCCCTGGTCCTGGGCGGGACGGCCGTCGCAGCGGCCGAAGCCGCACAGCCCGCCCGTGCCGGCACCCTGTACGCCCCCTCCGCGCTCGTGCTGACCATCGGCAAGGGAGCGGCGAACGGCGTCACCTCCACCGTCGAGCGGGCGGTCACCCTGGACTGCGGGCCGTCGGCCGGCGGCAGCCATCCGGCATCGACTGCGGCCTGCGGTGAACTGGAGCGGGTGGACGGGGAGTTCACGGCGCTGCCCTCCGCGCTCCCGTACACGACCTGCACCCGCCAGTTCGAACCGGTCACGGTGACGGCGGACGGGGTGTGGCGGGGCCGACACCTCACCTGGTCGGGCACGTTCAACAACGGCTGCGAGATGGTGGCGAGCCTCGGCGGCGGCGCGATCTTCGCCTTCTGAACTTCCAGAACCACCTTCTGAACCGTTCGACGCAGATCGACAGGCCCGGACCCCCGGGGCCCTGGGACACGGTCGACGGGCCCGCCCCGCAGTTCGGGGACGGGCCCGTCGGCACCGTGGAACGGGACTACGGCACGGCCGGGAGCCCGGCGGTCACTCCTCCAGTCCGCGTACGCCGTCGAGGAAGGGCTCGATGGCGGCACGCCACCCCTCCGGCTGGTCGTAGTGGATGAGGTGACCGGCATCGGGCACCTCCGCGTACTGGCCCTGCGGCAGCACCCGGACCATCTCCTGGGCCTCCGCACGGCCCAGTTTGCCGTCCACGCCACGGACTACCAGCGTGGGGCACTCGACCAGGGCGAGATCTTCCCAGTGCGCGTCGTGGACCCATGCTTCCCGGGACTTCAGCATCTGCCGCCGGGAGAACACCGGACGCCAACCGTCCGCACGCTCGGCCATCACCTCCGCGTAGAACTCGCCCCGGGACGCGCTGGGCTGCTCCATGGTGGGGTCGTCCTCGCCGAACCACTTGCGCACGTCCGCCAGGGTGGCGAACGGCACCGGCCAGGCGCGGAACCACTCGTCCCACTCGCGTTGCGAGGCGGCTCCCAGTGCGGAGGCCCGCATATCGCAGATGATCAGCGCCTTGACCAGCTCGGGACGTCTGGTGGCGACCTGCCAGGCCGTCAGCGCACCCATCGCATGACCGATCAGCACCACCGGCGCGACGCCCAACTGTTCGATCGCGGCCTCGGCATCGGCCGCATACGCCTCACGGGTGTACGGGCCCTCCGTCGGCTTGTCGCTCCGACCGTGGCCCCGCTGGTCGAGCGCGATCGCCCGGTGCCGCTCGGCGAGCCAACGCGCCGTCGACGCCCAATGGGACGCCCGGCCCATCAGCCCGTGCAGCAGTAAGACACCCGGCGCATGCACGGGCTCCTCGACACTCCGCCCCTCCCCACCCCACTTCGGCGGGTCCGCGTACTCCCATGCGGCCAGCCGTACGCCGTCGGCTCCGGTCACGTCGATGCGCCGCACCATGTGCCCGGCACCCCCTTCTGTCCCCTGTTGACCTGTTCGGCTGCCCACCCGCAGCTTATCGAACTCACATTCGAAAACACGCTTCTGACGTGCAACACCCCTCGTTCGAGTGACCGCCTTCCAGGATTGACCGTCTCCGGCGGGGGGAGATCTTCAGCGGGAGGCGGGCCGCTCGGGGAAGACGGTCCGAGGGGATTGACCCTGGGAGCTCGGGGCTCCGGGTCAACACAGGGGAGGACGGGCCCCGGCGCCCTTGGGCGCCGGGGCTCTCCCCCGCGACACCGGGCATCCACCCGACGCGTTTCGATCCCGCTGATTTCATGGGCCCCACCGAGCACGGTGAACCCACCGAGTGCGACACCCTTCCAAGGCACCGTCGCCCACTGGCGTCCGGCCGTCGATGCGACACCACCGTGCGCTGCGACGGCCCCCCGCCCGTCGAGCCCGCCACCGAGCCCACCGCCGAGGGCTCCGGCTGCGCCAGGAACACCACAGCACGGCTCCAGAGGCCGCGGCGCCCGCGCCCACCGGCCCGATGGACCGGGGCACCAGCAGAAGAGGCGTCCCGTTGCCCTCCGAAGGCACCGCGGACCGGGTGGGGAAGGGGTACGAGAGGGGCTTCGCGCGGACGATCTCCACAGCAGCCCGGAGGCTCCCCACCACGACGCCACGGCCGTGGGACACGCGTAGATTGGCTCCGGGGGCTGGGGACCTGTGGACTGCGCTGCTCGGTACGCGGGGCGTACGACGGGCGCATCACCCTGATCCCTCCCCGGCCTTGGGTCATATGCCTCAGGGCCAGACTGGCACGCGATTCGCCCGGGCGTTGCCATTCCGGGCGGAAAACGTTCTCAGAGATGCCGGTGAGGGCAATGGGGTGCACGCCCCCTCGTCCACACCGAAGGACGCGGGCGGGACCCTCAGCAGGGTCCCGTAACCCCGCGCGCTACTGCTTCGCCACGAAGACGTGCGAAGCGACGTCGGCTTCGAGCTCCGCCGCCTCACCGCTGCTGCCGACGAGCACTCCGCCGGCCGACTCCGTCACACTCACCACGGAACCCGGCTGAACCCCGGCCCGCCGCAGCGTGTACATCAACTGGGCGTCGGTCTGGATCGGCTCCCCGATCCGACGGACCACCACCGTCTTGCCCTCGACCCCGGGGTCGAGGTCGGCGAGCGAGACCATGCTGTCGTCCAGGAAGGGATCGGCCTCGGCCTTCTCGCCCAGCTCCTCCAGGCCCGGAATCGGGTTGCCGTAGGGAGACTCGGTGGGGTGGCGCAGCAACTCCAGCACCCGCCGCTCCACGGCCTCGCTCATCACGTGCTCCCAGCGGCACGCCTCGGCGTGGACCTGCTCCCACTCCAACCCGATCACGTCGACCAGCAGGCACTCGGCCAGCCGGTGCTTGCGCATCACGCGGGTGGCCAGGCGCCGGCCCTCCTCGGTCAACTCCAGATGACGGTCTCCCGCGACCGTCACCAGACCGTCCCGCTCCATGCGGGCCACGGTCTGGCTGACTGTGGGACCGCTCTGGTCAAGCCGCTCCGCGATACGCGCGCGCATAGGAACCACACCTTCCTCTTCCAGCTCAAGGATGGTGCGGAGATACATCTCCGTGGTGTCGATCAGTCCGGACATACGTGCCCCTCGATGAAATCGTGCGCTGCGGCCCCGACTCAATTCTTACGCATCGCACTGACAACTGTGTCGCGCCGGAGAAAGCCGCTAGCTCAGGCCGTATTGACAGTGGAGTGGTCCAGACCTCAACGTGATCCGCGGCACGGGATATTCCCGGCACGCTCCATGTTCCATTCGTACCCGGGTACGCGTGTTTCGCATAGCGTTCCCACACACCCCGAAAGGGCTCGGCGATGAGCGAGAGCAAGCTGGCCGGTCGGTTCTTCGACGCTTCGATCGGTCTGCTGCAACGCGTACGGGACGAGGAGGCGGAGAACATCGCCGCCGCGGGCGAGGCGATAGCGGACACCGTAGCCTCCGGAGGCCGATTGTTCGCCTTCGGCGCGGGCCACTCCTCACTCGCGGCGCAGGACGTCGTCTACCGTGCGGGCGGCTTCGCACTGATGAACCTGCTCGCCGTACCGGGGGTGGTCGGCGTCGACGTGATGCCGGCGACGCTCGGCTCCGCACTGGAGCGCGTGGAGGGGCTGGCCTCGGCCGTGCTCGACACCGGCCCGCTGAAGGCCGGCGATCTACTGGTGATCATCTCCCTGTCCGGGCGCAACACCCTGCCGGTCGAGATGGCCCAGAACGCCCAGGCGCTGGGCATCAAGGTCATCGGGGTCACGTCGGTGGCCTACGCGGACGCCACCAGCGCCCGGAACGCATCGGGCACCTTCCTCAAGGACCACTGCGATGTCGTCCTCGACTCCAAGATCGCCGTGGGGGACGCGGAGCTGACCCACGAGGGCATCGAGGCCCCGTTCGCCCCGGCGTCGACCGTCGTCACCAGCGCCATCATGCAGGCGATGATGGCGACCGCCGCGGAGCGACTGGTGGAGCGGGGCATCGAACCGCCACTGCTGAGGTCGGGGAACGTCGACGGCGGACACGAATGGAACGGCCGCGTGATGACGGAGTACGGCGACCGGATCTTCTACCGGCGCTAGGGAGTGTCCGCGGGCCCGTCCGCACGTCGAAACCGCGCCCCGGTGGCCGGGCCCTCATCGGCTCGGCGACCGGGGCTTCGTCCGCCCCCGGCCCGCCAGGGCACGGTAGACAGGCGGGACTTTGCGGGCACGACCTAGGGTCTTTCTTTTGGATCAGGCTGGATCAGGGAGCGGGGTCTGGTGCCGTGGATCGCAAGGCGAAGGAATGAATCACTGCGGTGGGGGCACCTCCCGTGCCCCCAGGCACAGGGGGCCATTGGTGATTGACGACAACGCGGCGTGGGGGTACCTCCCGTGCCGCTAGGCACAGGGGGAGCGCGGTGCCAGGGCACGCGAGCCCAGCAAGATCCGAAAGAAGGGCCCTAGCGGGCCACCAGGGCAGCCAGGTCCAAGGCGGAGGCCGTCAGGGACGACATGCTCTCCGCGTACACCGCATCCGGCCGTTCGAAGGCGGGTCGGGACGGGCCGCGCAGAAAGGTGACGACCCCGAGCGTGCGACCCCGGCTCCTGAGCACCGTGCAGAGCGCGTGCGCCGACTCCCGGGGCCAGCGGCGGTCCTTGGACCACTTCGCGAGCTCCGCCCCGGACGCCGTGCCCGGCGCGCTCGCCCGCACCGAACCGGTGCGATCGGCCGCCTGAAGTGCCGGATGCCCCGGCGGATAGGTGAGCGGAGGTCCGCCGCCCGGCACGGGGAGGCAGGGGCCCGGTGCACCGGTGGGCGTCGCCGCCGCGCGGACGAGCCGCCCGCCCTCGCCCGCCTCGACGACGTCCACCACCACGTGATCGGCGAATCCCGCGAGGGCGAAGTCGAGATAGGTCATGGCCGCCGCTGTCGGGTCCGCGGACTCGGCCGCCGCCCGGCCCGCCCGGTGCAGTTGGCCCGCGCGGAAGCGCAGCCGGTCGGCCTCCTGTTCGGCCAGGCGCGACTCGGTGACGTCGTGGAACAGCCAGGCCACGCCCAGCGGCACCGGCTCCTCGGCCAGCGGGGAGCCCAATCGGAGGAAGCCGCTGCGCCAGCACCTGCGCCGGCCTCCTGCGGACCCGCTGCCGGCCCGGTCGTCGGCCGTGCCGCCCGCCAGGGTCACCCACACCTCGCTCAACCCGCGCTGGGCGCCCTCGGCCAGGACGTGGTGGAGCGACGACTCCAACTGCTCGACGCCCTCGACGATCATCTCGCCGAGGGGACGCCCGAGCGGTGAGGCGCCACCCGCGGTCAGGGCCCGCTCGGCATAGCCGTTGACGGTGGTGGGCCGCAGATCGACGTCCACCAGGACCACGCCCCAGGAGGCGTCGTCGAACAGGGCCTCGCTCAGGGCTATGGAGCGTTCCAGGTCGATCTGGGCATGGACCTCGCTGAAGGCGCAGTAGACGCCCGCGGGGCTGCCGTCGGCGCCGAGTACGCGCGCCGACTGGGTCCGTACGAGCACCCGCCCGCCGTCCTTGCGCAACAGCGCGAACTCGTCGACCTGACGTCCGGGTGCGGCCATCACCGCCATCAGTCGGCGCGCCACCTCGTCCGCGTCGGCCCTGCGCACGGCCCATCCGGTGAAACCACGCCGGCCCACGGCCTCGTCGGGCGACCAGCCGAGGATGCGCTCGGCCTCACGGTTCCAGTGGGTGATCGTGCCGTCGGCGGCAAAGGCACAGAGTGCCGCGTCCATCCCGTCGAGGAGGGCGGCAAGCAACTCCGAACACGGCTCGCTCACCGTGTCGTCCTGCGCCGCTCCGCCTCGGCCCGGGGGCCAGGACGAGTCGGCGGTCTCGCTCGTCTCGCTCTTCGATGCACTCATACCGGCCCCCTGAAGGACGCGTCCGCGCGAGTTGATGCACGTCAGACCATTCAACTCGAACGTGACCGGGGACACACGGGGTTCCGAAAAAGCGATGCACATTAATTCGGTTGAACGGCTCGGCGGAGGTTCCTAGGGTGTGGGCACACAGGAAAGGAGGTGGTTCGGAAGATGTATGCATACCGGACGAGTGAGGTGGCTGCGGGCTAGGGCCTGCTGCCGCACTTCGTGCAGTCGGCAGACCTCCTGCCGCAATCCAAGCAGTCACCGACCCGCGGGCTCGCCGGTATCGTCCGGCCGGCCCCTCCGCAAGGAGGGACCAGAGCCCGCGGGTTTCTGCATGGGCGCACCACACCGATAAATTCGTCATGTGCACGCCCATTCTGCTGCTTTTTGAATGAGCCGGTTCCGGGTGGTCCGATTCCGTACCGCCGTATTTCGTGCGGATCCACGGGCCGGGGGCTCGGCGATTCCGGGCAGGCGGCAGAGGCCGACCCTCCGGGGCGAGCGGCCCGGCGGGCACACGGGGGATCGACCGCGGACCCGTCAGGGGGACAGCCGCTCGACCCGCCAAGCCTTGTCCCCTTCGAGACGACCCCCCTCGCGGTGGCCGTCCCCTTCTTCGACTACCTCGGCTTCTTCGGCCCGTACGTACCGCAGCCGGTCGTGCAGCCGGTTCTCGTGTCCCTGCCAGAACTCGGCCGTCTCCGGCACCACGCGGAACCCGCCCCACTCGGGCGGCGCGGGCACCTGCTCCCCTTCCGGGTAGCGGTGGGCGAGTTCCTCGTACCGCTCCACCAGCTCCTGTCGCGAGCCGATCTGGGAGGACTGCTCGCTCGCCCAGGCGCCCAGTTGGGAGCCGTGCGGCCGGGTCCGGAAGTACGCCACCGTCTCCTCGCGGCTGACCCTCGTCGCCGTGCCGGTGACGATGATCTGACGGGCGATCGGATGCCACGGGAACAGCAGCGAGACCTGCGGGTTCTCGGCGATCTCCCGGCCCTTGCGCGAGGCGTAGTTGGTGTAGAAGACGAAGCCCCGGCCGTCGTAGTGCTTGAGCAGCACCGTGCGGGTGGAGGGGCGGCCGTCGGGCGTGGCCGTGGCGACGACCATCGCATTGGGCTCCTGGAGCGCAGCCGCCGTCGCCTCACGGAACCAGCGGGCGAACTGGTCCATCGGCGTGGGCGCGAGGTCCGACTCCAACAGGGGCGTCGAACGGTACTGCTCGCGCATGACGGCGGGGTCCGGAACGGGCTCCAGGTCGCTCGACGTACGCGCCTTGGCGGCGGGATCCGGGGCAGCGGCGTGATCGGTCACCGCTTCATCCTGCCCCAACGCCCCCGCCGCGCGACACGCAGTGCCAGATCTCGTTCCTTCCCCAGGGCCCTGGGGGTCTAGGCGCCTTCGCGCTCACGGAGCTGGCGCCGCAGGATCTTCCCGGACGGGGCCCGGGGAACCGTCGTGACGAAGGTGACCCGGTGGACCTTCTTGTACGGCGCCACCCGGGCGGCGACATGGGCCATCACCTCGTCCGCGGTCAGCTGTCCGGCGGCGACGCGACGCACGACGAAGGCGGCGGGAACCTCCGTACCGTCCTCCTCGCGGATCCCGATCACCGCCGCGTCCGCTATCAGCGCGTGCGTGAGCAGCACCGCTTCGAGCTCGGCCGGGGCGACCTGGTACCCCTGGTACTTGATCAGTTCCTTCACCCGGTCCACGACGAAGAGCCAGCCGTCGTCGTCGACGCGCCCGACATCGCCGGTGAACAGCCAGCCGTCCTTGTCGACCAGGGCGGCGGTGGCGTCCGGACGGCCCAGGTACCCCCGCATCACCTGCGGGCCGCGGATCGCTATCTCACCCTCCTCGCCGGGGCCGACGGTGCGCGTCCGGTCGTCGAGGTCGACGATCCTCATCTCCGTGGACGGCAGCAACCGCCCGACCGTCCCCGCCGGCGGATCGTGGGCGTCCAGGGGGACGGCGTGGCAGTTGGGCGAGAGTTCCGTCATGCCGTACGCCTGCCGGACGGGGGGCAACCCGAGCCGGGCCGAGCAGGCGAGGGCGAGTGAGGCATCGAGCGGGGCCGCCGCGCAGACGATGTGCTCCAGCGAGGTGAGGTCATAGCGGTCGACCGCCGGGTGCTTGGCGAGCGCCAGGACGATCGGCGGCGCCACGTACAGCCGGCTCACCCGGTGCCGTTCGATCGCCCCGAGGAAGCTGTCGAGCTCGAAGCGGGGCAGTACGACGACAGTCGCTCCCTGCCGCAGCGGCCCCGTCAGCAGCGCGGTCAGACCGTAGATGTGGAAGAACGGCAGCACGGCGAGGATGCGGTCGTCCCGGCCCACCGGGAGCAGCCGGTGGAGTTGGGCCAGGTTGGTGGCGATCGAGCGGTGACTGAGCCGGACGCCCTTGGGCAGACCGGTGGTGCCCGAGGAGTAGGGCAGGACCGCGATGTCCTCGGCGGGGTCGAAGTCCACGTGTGGTTCGGGTGCGGTCGAGCGCAGGAGGTCGCGCACGCTCCGGCGCCCTCCGGGATGCTCGCTGACGAATATCTCGGCGATCCCCGGCACCAGCTCCGCCGATCGGCGGGCGACTTCGAGCAGCGCGGGAACGGTGACGATCCAACGCGCGCACGAGTCCCGCAGCTGTCTGGCCAGTTCCTCGGCGGTGGCCAGGGGATGGACGGTGGTGACGGTCGCACCCGCACGGGTCGCACCGAAGAAGAGCCCGGGGTAACCGACGGTGTTGGGGCTGTGCAGGGCGATCACATCGCCCTTGCGCACGCCCGCGTCGGCGAGGGCCGCCGCGATCCGACGGTGTTGGTGGTCCAGCTCTGCATAGCTGACGGTGGTGCCGTGCACCGCGTCGATGAGGGCGGTCGCGGTGCCCAGTTCGGCGGCCCGGGCGAGCACCGCATCGTGGATGGGTTCACTGACGGGCTGGACGTCTGCGTAGTGGCTGCGGAACACCATGGGAGCCCCCTCGCTGTGCATCGCCGTGCAGTCAAGGCTGGAGGCCCAGAATCGCGGTTGCGCACCCGCTTGGGGAGACCCGGGGAGGCTCCGGATGCCGTGAGACGGGTGGGGAGGGATCAGATCCGGCCGAATGCGACGATCCGACCGGACCCCGCCCCGGCTACTTGCGGCGCACCTGGGTGCGGACGGCTCCGATGCTGGCCACGATGACCAGGCTGATCGCCAGTGCATCCGTGACCGCGAGCGCCTGGTTGAGCACCAGGAATCCGGCCGTTGCCGCGACCGCCGGCTCCAGACTCATCATCACCGCGAAGGTGGGTGCCGGCAGCCTGCGCAGCGCGAGCAGTTCCAATGTGTACGGCAGTACCGACGACAGCAGTGCGACCCCGAGGCCCATCAGCAGGATCGAGGGCTCGATCAGTTTGCTGCCGGCCTCGACCAGTCCGAACGGCAGGCTGAGCAGTGCGCCGAAGGCCAGCGCCAGGGCCAGCCCGTCGGCCTGCGGGAAGCGCCGTCCGGTGCGTGCGCTGAAGACGATGTACGCGGCCCACATCCCGCCGGCGGCCACGGCGAGCAGTGCGCCGACCGGGTCGAGCCGGTCGAACCCGCCGCCGCTGAGCAGCACCACGCCCACGAGCGCCAGTCCCGCCCAGACGAAGTTGATCGCCCGCCGGGACACGATGACCGAGAGCGCCAGCGGCCCGAGCACTTCGAGGGTGACGGCTGCGCCCAGCGGAATCCGGTCGATGGACTGGTAGAAGAGGATGTTCATGCCGGCCATGGCGCTACCGAAGGCGACGACCGTCCCCCAGTCCGCACGGGAGTGGCCGCGCAGCCGGGGCCGGCAGATGATCATGAGGACCAGGGCGGCCAGCACCAGGCGCAGGGTGACCACGCCGAACGCGCCTGCCTCGGGCATCAGCAGGACCGCGACCGCGGCTCCGAACTGGACGGACAGCGCTCCTGCGACCACCAGCCCGACCGGGCCCAGTGACCCGCCGCCCAGCCGCGCCCGCCAGCCTTCGGCGGGTTGTGCCACATCGAGCGCCGCACCAGTTCGTGCCGCATCGAGAGCCGCAGCCGTCTCGGGCCCCTCTGCGGCGATTGTGCTCCGCACCTCGTCCACGGAAGCCCTCCAGGAGTCCCGAATACCGGCATCCGGCTCGCACCGAGCCGATCAGACCACGCTACGGCCTGCCGCACGTCTCGTGAAATGCCGACTGGTCTGCGGTTATGCTGCGGGCGCATGAGCATCGAGCTGCGTCATCTGCGCGCCTTCCTCGCCATCGCCGATGAGGAGAGCGTGACGAAGGCGGCCGTCCGGCTGCATCTGACACAGCCTGCGGTGTCCCGGGCGCTGGCGGCGCTGGAGAAACAGCTCGGCACCCGGCTGGTGGACCGCTCCACCCACCATCTGGCGCTCACCGCGGAGGGCAGGGTCTTCCGTGACAAGGCGGCGGCTGCGGTCGCGGCCTTCGACGAGGCCCTGGATCCGAACCGACTGCACCACTGGCCGTTGCGCCTGGGGCACGCCTGGTCCGCCCTGGGCCCCCACACGACTCCGCTGTTGCGCCGCTGGGAGCGCGAGCACCCGCAGACCCCGTTGGAGCTGCTCCGGATCGACGACCGCACGGCGGGGCTGGCGCGCGGTGCGGTGGATGCGGCGGTGCTGCGGGGAGTGGTGGAGACGCCCGGTCTGGTGACGGAATTGTTGTTCATGGAGCCGAGGGTGGCCGCCGTCACCTCGGACGGGCCACTGGCGGCCCGCGCCGAGCTGACCCTCGCCGATCTCGCATCGGGGCCGGTCCTGATCAATCTGGTGTCGGGGATCACCACGATCGACCTCTGGCCGGAGGACGGGCGTCCGGTCTCCACGCTGACGGTGACCAACACCGACGACTGGCTGACGGCCATCGCCGCGGGCCGGGGCGCGGGAGTCTCGGTGGCTTCGACGGCGAAGATGCACCCGCACCCGGGGGTCTCCTACCGGCCCCTCCCGGACGCCCCGCCGGTTCCGGTGCTGTTGGCCCACCGCTCCGGCCCCGGCCATCCGGACCTTCCGGCACTGCGGGAGCTGGCGCGGGAACTCACCCGGGACGCCTGAGTCGTGTCTGCCCGTATGCCCTGGCACCCACTCCCCCGGGCGGCCACGTAGGCGTACCGAGGCCCCGAACTCCCACAAGTGCCGTACCAACCAACGGAGTTAACGCCTCAACCGCGCACTCGACGACGGGCGACACTTGTACGGTCCCCGAGCAGTCATACCCATGAATCTCATCGCTCTCATGGTGATCAACGCCCCCAGGGCTGGTGTTCCGCTCCTCCCGGGGCATTTCTCGGATGCGCTCTGGAAGATCACCCGGCGGGGCTGCACTATGACCTGGTGTGGCAGCTCGACGTTCTCCCAGGAGCCGGGAAGCGCGAGCCGCCCGGGCCTTCGGTCGTCCACCCGCGACCGTGCGCGTAGTGCCGGACCGGCCCCGTCCACCGGGCACCCCTGCCCGATGACGGAGCGCGCACCCGCTCGCCTCCCCCGGGGCGGGCACAGCTTGGCGTTTCGCGCACCCGAGACGGATGCGCCCTTGAACACCCCGGAGTACGCGGGCCATGGCAGCCGCCGGCGCCCTGTTCCCGATGCCGCGCTCGACGCGACCATGGACGGGCCCGACAACAGCGACAACAACGACGAGAGCAGTTGAGGAGCTGACCCCCACATGTGTGAACTGATCGCCCACCTGCTGCATTGGGCAGCACGACTGTTAGGAAGGGGCGGGGGAGAACTCATCCCCGACTGCACCCCGCCCCCGATCGACCCCTGGACGCAGCCCTGGGCCACTCCGACCCCGGTCCACGTCATCGAGCGGCACTGCCCGTTGCGCGGCGAGGACTCCCGGCTGGTCCGGCCCTACGCCCCGGCCGACGACACCTTGGAGTTGCGTCCGGTACGGCCGCGTCGAAGGCTCCTGTACGCCGCCATGGGGCTCGACCTCCCCATCACCGCCCGAGGAGCGTCCGCATGACTCTCGATGCCCTCACCGCCCCCGCCCCGACGGTGTTCTGCGCCGACTGCGTCGAGTGCGGGCGCGCCACCACCGCCGCCGTACCCGTCCGTTGGACCCGTGGGGGCGAGATACTGCTGTACGCCTGCCCCCATTGCGCACCGCTGCTCACCCCGGGTCCGGCCCCGGACGAGTACACCCCCTCCAGATAGTCGCGGGTGTTTCCTCAGCTCTCCTCGGGTTCCAGGCCGTCAGCCAGGACCTCCGCCAGATGCCTGGCTCGCACATCGGCGAGTTGGGCCAGCTGCGTGCGGCAGGAATAGCCGTCCGCCAGCAGTTCGGCGTCCGGTCCTGCCGTGCGGACCGAGGGGAGCAGTTGTTCTTCGGCGCAGGCCACCGACACCTCGTAGTGGCCCTTCTCGAATCCGAAGTTGCCGGCCAGGCCGCAGCAGCCGCCGCTGAGTTCACCGCGCAGCCCCGCGCGTTCGCGCAGTCGGCGCTCGGCTGCGTCCCCGAGCACCGCGTGCTGGTGGCAGTGGGTCTGCCCGGCGACCGCACGGTCGAGCACCGGCGGGTCCCAGTGCGGGGCGTTTTCCTCAAAGGTCTGGGCGAAGGTGCGGATCGCGGAGGCGAGACGCTCGGCCCGGGGGTCGTTCGGCAGCAGCTCCGGGAGGTCGGTGCGGAGCGTCGCCGCGCAGCTCGGTTCCAGGACGGTGACGGGGAGGTCGGGCCCCAGGGCGGCGTACAGGGGCTCCAGCACGTCCAGAGTGCGGACCATCACCTCGCGGGCCCGGTCGAGTTGACCGGTGGAGACGTAGGTGAGTCCACAGCAGATCCGGCCGCGCGGCACCAGCGGTGCCAGTCCGGCCGCGGTCAGGACGCGCAGGGCGGCGACGCCCGCCGAGGGGTTCAGATACGTGGTGAAGGTGTCGGGCCACAGGAGTGTGCCGGGCTCCTCGGGCGCGGGTGCGTCTTGGTCGAAGCGTTCGACCGCGAGTTCCGGTAGGTCGCGTTCCGGTGCGATGCCGGCCAGTCGTTTGGCGATCCCGGCCAGCGCCGGCACCCGGGCGAGGGCGTTCAGGGGGCGGGCCAGGGGCGCGGCGATCCGCAGCCATGCGGGCAGCCGACCGAGCGCGTAGTGGGATGCGGGGCGCAGGCGGCCCCGGTAGTGGTGGTGGAGGAACTCGGCCTTGTACGTGGCCATGTCCACGCCCACCGGGCAGTCGCTGCGGCAGCCCTTGCAGGACAGACAGAGGTCGAGGGCGTCCCGCACCTCCGGGGAGCGCCAGCCGTCGCGGATGACGTCTCCGGCCAGCATCTCGTGCAGGAGTCGGGCCCGCCCGCGGGTGGAGTGGGCCTCCTCGCCGGTCGCCCGGAAGGAGGGGCACATCACCGAGGGCCCGGCGACCGTGGTCGTACGGCACTTGGCGACGCCCACGCAGCGGCGTACCGCTCCCGTGAAGTCGCCGCCGTCGGCCGGGTAGGCGAAGGCGGTGGACTCCAGGGGGGTGCGGGGCAGCACGGCGAACCGCAGATTGGCGTCCAGCGGGTCGGGGCGGACCAACATGCCGGGGTTCATACCGCCGTCGGGGTCCCAGGTGTCCTTGAACCGAGTGAAGAGGGAGACCAGTTCGTCCCCGTACATCCTGGGCAGCAGTTCGGCGCGGGCCTGGCCGTCGCCGTGTTCGCCGGAGAGCGAGCCGCCGTGGGCGACGACGAGGTCCGCCAGTTCCAGGGAGAACCTCCGGTAGGCGGCCACTCCGCGGGTGCTCAGCAGGTCGAAGTCGATCCGGACATGGACGCAGCCCTCGCCGAAGTGGCCGTAGGGGGTGCCGCGCAGGCCGTGCGCGGCGAGCAGGGCGCGGAACTCCCGGAGGTAGGGGCCGAGCCGGGCGGGCGGCACCGCGCAGTCCTCCCACCCCGGCCAGGCTTCCGAACCGTCGGGGGTGCGGGTGGCGGTCCCTGCGGCGTCCTCACGGATGCGCCACAGGGCCCTCATGCCGGCCCGGTCCGTCACGACCGTCCCGTCGAGTGCGTCCGCGCCCCGCAGCACAGCCTGGGCCCGGGACCTCGCTTCGGCGGGGGTGGCGCCGCCGACCTCGACGAACAGCCAGGCGGCGCCGCGCGGCAGTCCGTGTCCTTCGGGGACGAGGTCGTCGGCCATCCCCTCGACGGTCAGGGGTCCGTGGGGCAGCAGTCCGGCCGCCGCCTCCGCCGCGGTGGCCTCGTCACGGTAGCCGAGCACGGCGAGCGCCCGGGCGGCGGGCGCCTCGACCAGTCGTACGGTCGCTTCCGTAAGCACGCCCAACGTGCCTTCGCTGCCGCAGAACGCCCGGGCGCCGTCGCGCCCGTTCTCGGGCAGCAGTGCGTCCAGGGCGTATCCGGAGATGCGTCGGGGCAGGTCGGCGGGGTAGCCGGTGCGCAGGAGCGCGAGGTCGGCGTCGATCAGTTCGCGCACGCCGACGGGCAGGTCGCTCCCGCCCCTGGCGAGACGGTGCCGGGTTCCCGCATAGCTGAGGACCGTCACTTCCCGGACATTGTCGGCGGTGGTCCCCCAGGCGACGGAGTGGGCCCCACAGGAGTTGTTGCCGATCATCCCGCCGATGGTGCAGCGGGAGTGGGTGGAGGGGTCGGGTCCGAAGGTGAGTCCCAGGGGCCGTACGGCATCGCACAGGGCGTCCAGGACCAGGCCCGGCTGCACCACGGCCGTACGGTCGTGTGCGTCCACGTCGAGGAGGGCGTTCATATGTCGGCTGAAGTCGAACACGACGCCAACGCCGGTCGCCTGCCCGGCGATTGACGTACCGCCACCGCGCGGGACCACGGGCGTGCGGAAGCGGCGGCACACCTCCAGGGCGGCGGCCACGTCCTGTGCGTCCCGCGGGCTGACCACGCCGACGGGAACCCGACGGTAGTTGGATGCGTCCATGGTCATCAAGGCACGGGCCGCGGAGGTGAAGTCCACCTCGCCGCGGACGGCCGCGCGAAGCTCCCGCGCCAGCTCGGTGGCGCTCGCGGGATCGGGTAGGTATCGCTGTTCGGCCATGGGTCCCAGGATGCCCGGCCCGGTTCTGCCGTACGGTTAGGAAACATGCCGGTTGAGACCATTGCGTCCGCAGCACTCTTGGCAAAGCCCAGGGGTAGACACCAAAGTGATCGTCAACCCTCTTATAGTGACGTTCACTTGATCAGGAACCAGCGGCTCCAGTTATGCCCCCGCCACCCCTCGGAAGGCAAACACTCGATGACCGGCACCGCACGAAAGCGATGACCCGCGCCATGCGAGCGGTCCACCCCGCAGAAGTACGCCCGGAACTCCCCGGCGTGAGCGAGAACGCCCTGAAGGTCGTCGTGGTCGGCGGCTTCGGAGTGGGCAAGACGACGATGGTCCGCTCGGTGAGCGAGATCCGTCCGCTGCACACGGAAGAGGTGATGAGCCGGGCGGGTCGGCAGCTGGAGGACACCAGCCGCGTCAGCTCGAAGAGCGCCACCACGGTCGCGTTCGACTTCGGTCGCATCACCATCGACACCCGCAGCACCCTGTACCTCTTCGGCGCCCCGGGACAGGAGCGGTTCTGGTTCCTGTGGGAGCGGCTGCTGTCGGGGACGATGGGAGTGGTCCTCCTGGTCGACACGCGCCGGCTGACCGACGCCTGGTACGCGCTGGACCGACTGGAGCACCACGGGATGCCCTTCATCGTGGCGGTGAACGACTTCGGTGGACCCCTCCACAGCGACGACCACATCCGCCGGGCGCTGGCGCTGGGGCCCGAGGTGCCGATGGTGGAGTTCGACGCACGGGACCACTCGTCCAGCAAGTTCGTCCTGATCGCCCTGGTGGAACACCTCCACGCACTGGCGTTGCACCAGAAGCGCTGAGGCCCCCGCCAGGGCACCCGCCCCCTGGCACCCCTCCTGAGCGGGCGCGACGTCCGTCCGTCTCAGCCGACGGACCCCCCGGCACTCCCGATCCGAGAGCCGTTACGCTCCAGTGCGTGGCTGATATCCAGATTCCCGCTGACATCAAGCCCGCCGACGGCCGTTTCGGCGCGGGCCCCTCCAAGGTGCGTACGGAGGCGCTGGACGCCCTCGCCGCCACCGGCACGTCCCTCCTGGGCACCTCCCACCGGCAGGCACCGGTCAAGAACCTGGTCGGCGAAGTGCGCTCGGGCGTACGCGACCTCTTCCAGCTCCCCGACGGCTACGAGGTGATCCTCGGCAACGGCGGATCGACCGCCTTCTGGGACATCGCTACCCATGGGCTGATCGAGAACAAGTCCCAGCACCTGACGTTCGGCGAGTTCTCCTCCAAGTTCGCCAAGGCCGCCAAGCTGGCGCCGTGGCTGGCTGAACCGACCGTGATCTCCTCCGACCCGGGCACCCACCCGGAGCCGACGGCCGAAGCGGGCGTCGACGTGTACGCCTTCACCCACAACGAGACCTCGACCGGTGTCGCCGCCCCCATCAAGCGGGTGGCGGGCGCCGACGAGGGCGCGCTGGTCCTGGTGGACGCCACGTCCGGCGCCGGCGGTCTGCCGGTGGACATCACCGAGACGGACGTCTACTACTTCGCCCCGCAGAAGTGCTTCGCGGCGGACGGCGGCCTGTGGATCGGCGTGTTCTCCCCCGCCGCCCTGGAGCGTGCGGCACGGGTGCACGGCTCGGGCCGGCACGTGCCCGAGTTCTTCAGCCTGCCGACCGCGATCGACAACTCGCTGAAGAACCAGACGTACAACACCCCCGCGCTCTCGACCCTCTTCCTGCTGAACGAGCAGCTGAAGTGGATCAACTCGCAGGGCGGTCTGGACTGGGCGGTGGGTCGTACGGCGGCCTCCTCTCAGGCGCTGTACGGGTGGGCCGAGGCGTCGAAGCACGCCAACCCGTTCGTGGTGGACCCGGCGAAGCGATCGCAGGTCATCGGCACGATCGACTTCGCGGACGAGATCGACGCCACCGCGATCGCGAAGGCGCTGCGCGCGAACGGGATCGTGGACACCGAGCCGTACCGCAAGCTGGGCCGCAACCAGCTGCGCGTGGCGATGTTCCCGGCGGTCGACCCGTCGGACGTCGAGGCGCTGACGGCGTGCGTGGACTACGTGATCGAGAACCTGTGACGCCCTGAGCGCGTCCTCGTCCTCGGACGGTCTTGAGTGAGCCCCGGTGGGATCAAACCCCGCCGGGGCTCACTCATTGGGGTGGTCGTGGGATGACATGGACCGACTCGATGGACCGGCCGGCCAGGGTGTTCTGAACAGTGCCGACGACCTCGGAAAGGCCCCTATGCCTGCGGCAGAGCACGCCTGTGACGGCGAACGAGGGCTCCTTCTTGACGAGGCCGATGTCCTCGCCGAGCGGAATCCGTCGAGGAGTTGTTGAAGGCGGCTGAGCGCAAGGCTTGAGCGCAGGGGGCGGGCCCAGGGACCCCCCGTATCCCTGGGCCCGTCCGGTCAGCGGGTCAGCGGCTGAGTTGCTGGAAGCGGCGGACCGCGAGGGGGAGGAAGATCGCCGTGATCAGGACGGGCCAGCCGACGGCCATCAGCAGGGCGTTGTCCTGGACCCAGCTGCCGTCGCTCGCCACCGGATTGCCGAACAGCTCCCGGGTGGCCCCCGCCGTCGACGAGATCGGGTTCCAGGCCGCCAGCGTGCCCAGCCAGTCGGGCATGGAGGAGGGCGGGGCGAAGATGCTGGAGATCATCGTCAGCGGGAAGATCACCGCGTAGAGGGCGCCGGCCGCCTCCGGGCTGGGGATGATCAGGCCCAGGAAGATGCCGATCCAGATCAGGCAGAAGCGCAGCAGCAACAGCAGTCCGAACGCGGCCAGCGTCTTCAGTACGCCGCCGTCCGAGCGCCAGCCCATCGCCAGGGCGGTGAGCGCCAGGATGGTCAGTTCGGTGGCGGCGGTCAGGAGGTCGCTGACGCCCCGCCCGGAGACCACGGCCGAAGGCGCCATCGGCATGGAGCGGAACCGGTCGATGACCCCCTTGCTGGAGTCGGTGACCACGGTGATCGCCGTGTTCATCAGTCCGAAGGCCATGGTCATCACGAACATGCCCGGCATCAGGAAGTCGCGGTAGTCACCGCCTTCCGGTGCCTTCATCGCCCCGCCGAAGACGTATCCGTACAGCAAGACGGACACGATCGGGAAGCCGAGTTGCCAGGCGATGTACGAGGGGTGGCGGCGGTAGGTGAGGAGACCTCGGCGGACGACGGTCCAGCAGTCCGCGATGGCCCAGTAGAGGCGGCGCTCCCCCGCGTGGTCGAGTTCGAGGCTGACCTTCCCCGCGGTTCCCGCCCGGGTCGGCCTCTCGATGGCGGTGTCGGTGTCGGTGCTCATGCCGCGGCCTCCTCTTCCTTGTCCGTGCGGTGTCCGGTCAGGCGCAGGAACACGTCGTCGAGGCTCGGTCTGCGCAGTCCTATGTCCTCGACGCCGATGCCCTGGTCCTGGAGGGTGCGGGCGACATCGGTGAGCGCCGCGACCCGGTCGGTGACAGCGGCGTGCACCCGGCGCTCCGCCTCGTCGATCTCGGGGACGCCCTCGGCGACCCTGGCCACGGCCTTCACCGCGGCGTCGATCTCGCCGATGTCCTCGACGACGACTTCGATGCGGGAGCCCCCGACGGTGTTCTTCAGTCCGTCCGGGGTGTCGTCGGCTATGGCCCGGCCCTGGTCGATGACGGTGATGCGGGAGGCGAGCTTGTCGGCCTCCTCTAGGTACTGCGTGGTCAGCAGGACGGTCGTGCCCTGGGCGACCAGTTCGCGGACGGCGTTCCACACCTCGCCGCGACCGCGCGGGTCGAGTCCGGTCGTGGGCTCGTCGAGGAAGAGCACGTCGGGCGCGAGGATCATGGAGGCGGCCAGGTCGAGTCGGCGGCGCATACCGCCGCTGTAGCCGTCGACGCCCTTGTCCGCGGCCTCGACCAGGTCGAACTGCTCCAGGAGTTCGACCGCGCGCAGCCGGGCGCGCTTGCCGCCGAGGTGGAACAGCCGGCCGAACATCTCCAGGTTCTGCCGGCCCGAGAGCATCTCGTCGACGGCCGCGTACTGGCCGGTGAGGCCGATGCGGCTGCGGACCAGGCGCGCCTGGTCCGCCACGTCGAAGCCTGCGACCTGGGCACGGCCGCCATCGGCCTTCAGCAGGGTGGACAGAACGCGTACGGCGGTGGTCTTGCCGGCGCCGTTGGGGCCGAGGAGACCGTGGACGGTTCCGAGGCGGACCGTGAGGTCGAAGCCCGCGAGCGCGTGCTTCTCGCCGTACCTCTTCTCCAGTCCTCGGGCGTGTACGGCGTGGTCGGTCACGGCTTCCTCCAAGCAACGAGCGGGCGGGGCAGGTACAGGCAGATCAAGCAGGTGCAGGCAGACACAGACGGACACAGGCAGGGGAAGGCACCGCGCACACTATTCGCGTACGCCGTACTCACAAGAGGGTACACCGTACTCAGTTTCAAATGAGCAATCGGGAACAGGCCGTTTAAAGTGGGCTCATGACGATCGAAACGAGTGGCTCCGGCGATGTGGCGCGCACCCTGGAGCTCCTCTGGGGCTCTGGCGAGCGACCCACCCGCGGCCCCAAACCAGGGCTCTCCCTCGATCAGATCGTGACGGCGGCCGTCGAACTCGCCGATGCGGAGGGGCTCGCCGCGCTCTCGATGCGCCGGCTCTCCACCGAACTCGGCACCGGGACGATGAGTCTGTACCGGTACGTCCCCGGCAAGGCCGAACTGCTCGACCTCATGTTGGACCGGGTGACCGACCCCGGCCCGCTGCCCGACCCCGAGGAGCCGGTGGACTGGCGGTACGCCTTCGACTCGCTGGCCCGCCGCTATCTCGCCCTCTTCCGGGCCCATCCCTGGCTGCTCAAGGTCAACCAGGCCAGGACCGTCCTCGGCCCCAGTGCCGTACGGTCACTGGAGGCCGCGCTCACCTGCCTCTCGGGCATGGGCCTGCGCGATGCCGAGCTGATCTCGGTGATCATCGCGACCCAGAGCTTCGTCCAGGGCATCGCCCGTATGGAGACGGAGGGCCAAGAGGCCGCGGACGCCACGGGCATGAGCCACGAGGACTTCTGGAAGAGCCAGGAACCCTTCCTGACCCGGGCCATGCAGAGCGGGGACTACCCGCGGATGGCCGCACTCGCGGACGACACCTTCAGCGAGGACTTCGACCACTTCGAGTTCGGGCTCGGCCGACTGCTGGACGGTCTCGAAGTGCTGGTTAGCGAGCGTGTCCGCAGCGGGGAGGCCGGGGACCGGCCGAAGGGCTGAGAGGCCCCGCCGTGTGACAGCGGGGCGGGCGGCCGGGTTCAGTCGCCGCTGCGCCGCAGTCGCTTGACCGCCAGCACCAGCGCCACCACGGCGGCGATCCCGATCACCCCGTAGGTCGTGTTGGACGTCTCGCCCGCACCGCCACCGGTCGCCGAACTGTCCGCTCCGGCCGGGGAGCCACCGGTCTTGTCGGAACCGTTCTTCTTCTCGACCTCGACCCGCTCCACCTCGCTCTGCTCCCCCTCGGTACCGAACATCAGCGCCGATCCGTCGACCGTGTACGACACCGACTCCGACTGGCCCTGGATCGGGGCCTTGACCCGGTGGTCCGCGCCCAGGCGGCCGTCCTTCCAGGCGTAGCCGCGGGCGCTGAAGTACGAGCGCAGCACCAGTTCGTCGCCGTCCGGGGAGAACGCGCCGTCCGTCACCCAGGGCACCTCGCCGATCCGACGGAAGGTGTTGGTCCCCGCGGTGGTGAGCTTCGCCGGGCCCTCGTACAGTCCGCCGCCGTCCTCGTTCTTGGAGGCGATGTAGACCCGCCCGGTCCGCGGGTGCACCATCATCGCCTCCGCGTTGCGGGCGCCGTCCGCGTACTTCACGGTGTACTGGGTCGCGCTCACGGTCATGTCCCGCAGGGCCTTCGGCTCGGGGAAGGTGTAGATCCAGACGTGGGACCAACTGCCGTTGAGGTTGTCGCCGATGTCGCCGACGTAGACGTTGCCGTCCGGGCCGATCGAGATCGCCTCCATGTCCCGGGGCTTGCCCACGCCGCGCAGCGTGACGGTGGCGAGCGTCTCCCCCGTCTTGGAGTCGACCGCGAAGACCCGTGGCTCGTCCTGGTCGTTGTGCGTCCAGTACACCCCCGGATGGGCCCGGCTGGCGGCGAGGCCGCTGGACTCCTTGATCCTGGTGTCCTTGATCGTGAAGCTCTTGTCCTCGGCGGCGGCGGGGGGGGCGAGGACCGTGAGCAGCAGCAGGGCTGCGGCACCGGTGGCGTACGGGAGCGAGCGCATGTACCCAGCCTGCCATCCCGGGCGGGTGCATTCGGCCTCTGAGTGCATCGATCTGATCATCGCCCCGGACGGTCGGGGCCATCATGGCCAAGCCCCTGACGAACGGTCCCGGAACGGGGCCGTGGCAGGGCTCACATCGCAGCCGGGCGGAGCCATCGGCGATGATGGCGCCCATGCGTTTTCTGTTCGTCGGCGACAGCATGACCATCGGGCGCGCCGGCGATCACACCTGGCGCTACCGCATGTGGCAGCACCTCGAAGCGACCTTCGACGGTGCGTACGAGATCGTGGGCCCGCGCTCGGAGTTGTACGTACCGGAGGCTGCCGACCCGCTCACCGCCGAGCACGCCGACCCCGGTTTTCCGGCCGCGGCCCGCCGCCACCTCGCCGGTTGGGGCGAAGGCTGGTTGCACATGGCCCCCGTCATCGGTCCGACGATCGCCGAGCACCGGCCGGACGTGCTGCTGGTCTCGCTGGGACTGATCGACCTCGGTTTCTACACCAACAGCGGACAGACCGTGGTGAACACCCGCCGGTTCATCGCCGAGGCCCGTGCCGCGGCTCCGGCCGTGCGGATGGTGCTGCTGCCCGTCATACCGAACGTACGGGCCCGCACGGACGCGCCCTTCGCCGCGGAGTGCGACCGCTTCAACGCGCTGCTCGCCGCGGCGGTCGCCGATCTCGACGCGCCCGGGTCACCGATCCTGCTGGCCCCGCGCCCGCCGTCGTACGCGCTGGACTCGGACACCTACGACGGCACGCATCCGAGCCCCTCGGGCGAACACAAGATCGCGGCGGCTTTCGCTGAATCGATGCACCAGGCGTGGGGCATCGGCGGTCGGTACGCGGCTCCCGAGCAGACCGTGCCCGCGCCCACGGTCGTGCACTGACTCCGCCGCCGTCCCTACGGCAGGCGCTCCGCGTAGGTGAGCCGGTCCAGGTGGTAGTAGTCCGCCACGCACTGGACGGGCCACTTCTTGCGGCCCCCGTCTCCGAAGGGCTCCAACATCCTGCCGACGCGTGTGGGCGCGTACGGCAACACCGTCTCCCCACGGGCCGCGCCCTCCCGTAGGAAGGCGTCCTGACG